>NZ_AP025755.1:0-215429 GCF_030295215.1 Escherichia sp. KS167_9B | reverse complement strand
CTCGCCGAACAGTTTTTTGATGTCTGAATTTTCGTTTTCCAGAAAGCCTCCTGCCTGTGGACAGTAAAAGAATAAACAGCAAATCGTGTGTCAGAACTCTGCTAACTGACTGAAGAAAAACCTGCAGTCTGTATTTAACAACTGAGTCTGGCGTACTGACCATAGTTTATGTCATTAACTTACTTCAGTATATGGATTACTGAATACAGCTTATCATTAGCATGTTACAGTTTATCAGTAACATGCCACAGCTTATGTGATCGTGGTTCCGGCCCATGAGTGACAAGGTTTACAGCGATATGGGGATCTTTAATGGATCCTTTGTTGATCATTCATGGATCTGTTTACTGGATCGGGCCTCCGGATATGTGGATAAATCATTCCGGAAAACAGCATACACTACCGATTATGAAGGCTTCAGGGCGTACCTGCTCACTGTAACTACAGATACATTGCGCTTCCTCGCCGGTTCGCGGGCTTCGCCCGGTCACCGGTCTGCGGCGAGCACTGTTTTTTCTGAAGTCTGTCTTTACAGGTAATTTTTGACGGAATCTGGCGTACTTCCTGAGCGTACAGTCATATCCGAAATACACTTCATATGTTTGTTTCAATGCCACAGGGATCGTGTATACAGACTACAGGTAAAGTCTGGTTATCACAGGTGGTGGGCTACTTCAATGGAAAAATTGTTAGCTGGTCTCTCAGTACACCTCCCGACGCTGAACTGGTCAACACCATACTGAATAATGTGGTAGAAATGTTAAATGCTGTTGAACGACCGGTGATACACCGTGACAGAGGTGGCATTATCGCTGGTCGGAAAGAGTGAATGCCGCATGCGAAGGCTTTTTCGGCAAACTGAAAACGGAAATGTATTATGGGCGTAAATAGTCGGGCATCACGCAGAAAACTTCATGCAGCAAGTGGATGCTTACGTACCGCCAACAATGCGGGCCAGAATGATAAAGCTGTCCAGGAAATCGTCCGCATCCCCAAGACAGTCAAAGCCCGTGAGGTTTACATAAGTATCTGCCGGAACATTTCCTCGCCAGTTCGTTCGCTACGCTCGGTTACATCGCTTCGGCGAGCGCTGCCTGATTCTGACAGTAACATTGCAGCATGATAGCTGCAATGAAATAGATTGCTGCTATCATGCTATACGCAAACGCCAGCACTTATAATGACATAGTTTCCAGACAGTGCTCTACTGATGGTATAGTATAACGCTCAACTCATGTTATACTACCTACCTACCTACCTGCATGCTTGCTGCAATCGTGCAGTTATGTAGATGCAATCCTGAATGAGTTCTCTTTTAGTATTGCAGCAAGATTGCATAACGCTTGTAGCTTTCATTGTTGTGAACGTGACAGAAGTATTCGGCTGTCAATTTCTGTACTCTTCTGAATGGCATGATTTAATCTTGCTGCTAGATTTTTGATTGCTGTAATCTTGCTTCAAGCCATCTTGTGCGGAAAGAGTTACTTTTTCTAATCTCAATCAGGTTTATATTTATGTTTGCTGCAAGATAGCAGCAAGTGAGGGGGGCTAAATGGCCTGGATAGTTGGTTTTATTTCCCAGAAAGGTGGTGTGGGCAAAAGCACTAAAGCGAGAGCGTTAGCGCGTGAAGCATCCGCCTGTGGCATCAAAACAAAATTAGCTGACCTCGACCTGGAACAGGCAACGAGTGCTGAGTGGCATCGTCGACGTCTGTCAGCGGGTTTGTCTCCGGTTGCTTCAGTTGAGGTATTTTCAACAGCAAGGCAGGCGATAGAATCTGCCGGCGATTTTGACCTTCTCATTCTTGATGGCCCAGCTCGTGCAAGCAAAGGGACTTCAGAGATTGCTAAGGTCGCTGACCTTATCGTTCAGCCAACGGGGGCCTCCCTTGACGATCTTGTCCCGGCCATTAAAGTTTTCAACGCGCTGGTAAAAGAAGGTGTACCACGTTCAAAACTGGTCTTCGCTTTAAGCCGGGTAGGTACCGAAGCGGAAGAGCTGGATGCTCGTGCATATATCAGTGAAGCGGGTTATGAAACTTTATCTGGATGCCTTTTTGAGAAGCCAGCATACAGAAAAGCGATGAATTCAGGACTCGCAGTGACAGAAACACGTTATAAAGGTTTAAACGAGAGAGCAGATGAACTTATTCAGGCACTCATCGATAAGATTGGAGAAGAGTAATGGCTGATGCATCAAAACTTAAAACTAAAAGGGTCCGTGGTGGGCTGGGTGTACCCCCAGGCCCCGACGAATTGGCTACCAGCCTGAATGCGCCTGAGATAGCACCGGCAGTCTCTGCCATACCTCAGGCGGACTTATCGCCTGTGAACCATGACCCTATGATTACGCAAATAGTTACCGAGGCATATACCCGCCGCGATGGTCGTTCTGCCAGAAAAACAAACAGGACGCTGGCATTTGCGACACGTGTCACACCTGCTTTCGACCAGGAAATCCGGGATATCGCGGAGCGTGAGGGGTTGAAACTGGTGGAAGTTCTGGAAAAAGCAGTTGAGGCATATAAGGAAAAACAGGGGTATTAATCCACAATGCAGCTATCTTGCTGCATTCTTTTTTAATGCTTCAATCTGACAGCAAGATTGAAGCTGGCTATATGCTATGTTGTTGAAAGATAAATTGTATGATACTCAAACTGAGTATTTAAACGCTCCGGCGAAGTACGCAGTTTGAAGTGGTCAACAAAAACTGGCCACCGCGTTAGAGTTTTTCCAGTATCGATTTTCCGATTCGTTTGGGGGTAACCCACCGTTATATTCGTGCGGTCTTAGTGCGCTGTAATATCCAACGATATAGTCCGTTATGGCGTGAGCTGCCTCGCTGAAGCTTACGTAACCCACCACCGGCATCCATTCGTTCTTCAGACTCCTGAAGAAGCGTTCCATTGGGCTGTTATCCCAGCAGTTTCCGCGCCGGCTCATACTCTGCGTGATCTGGTATCGCCACAATAACTGCCGGAACTGCCTGCTCGTATAATGACTGCCCTGGACGCCCTTCTAAGAGTCAAGCCGTTATCGGGATGCTGTTGATCTGCCTGTTTTGATTACGCAGTAATGTATAAACTTCGCGTGAGATATAGCGCTTCAGGCAGCGTATTGCTTCCATTTTTGTATGCCCTTCCGCTACTCGTCTGGCGACATATTCCTTCTATTCCTTCGTTTTATCGTCAGTTCGCAAACGTCCGATGGCAATGATGTGAAGTGCACTATTTGCAGCACGATCTCCACCCCGGTTAAGTCGGTAACGATTCGTTTTTCCTGAAGATACGGGAACAGGGCTTACACCACACAGTGCCGCAAAACCTGATTCTGATCTTAATCGTTGGGGATTGTCTCCTGCCGTGATCAGCAACTGCGAAGCGCTTTCGTATCCAACAGCATTACGTTTAATCAGTTCAGGCGCCAGCTCATCGACAATTGCCGCAATCATGACATCCAAATCAGCGATTTCGTCATGTAACTCGAGATAGCGTCGGGCAAGGGACTTTAATGAAATACGATAAACGTTGGTAACATTGCGGTATTCACTGGCATCAGGCCGCCAGGCTCCCAGAGTCCTGATGAGCTGCATGAGCGTCATATTTCTGAGCTGTTCACGTAATTCATCCGGGGCAGAGATAATATTGGAATGGATAATCTGGAGAGCGACTCTGCGGGCTGATATTGCTGTTTTTCGGCAAGTTTTTAATACCCGCAGAGACTCAATCATGCCATTGCGCGTTTTGGGTGTGACGGTTCTTATTCCGGAGAATGCGGCGTGAGCGGCACATTCAGCATCAGTCGTGTCACTTTTACCCCGTTTGCGTCGCTCCATCCGATCTGGCGCAGTCACCTCAAGAACTTCTAACCCGGCATTCTGTAAATAGCGAAGCAGACCTGATCCATAGGTGCCTGTACACTCAACACCAATTCGCTTTAATGCCCCAAACGAAGTCATCCATGCCAGCATCTGCCGGTAACCTTGCCGTGTTGTGGAGAAAAACTGGGTCCCCAGAACTTTATTGTTCTGATCTACGACAGCGGCAACGTGCAGATCTTTATGTGTATCCACGCCACCCACAACAGCGGTTTCCGTAACTTTACCTGCCATAACAGAGCTCCTGTGAGGAAACAGAGTTGAATCTCCAGACAGATAACCCGGACAGGACAGTAACGAGACAAGCCGTCAGGCCCTTCTTGAGTCACGCGCACCGGTGAGGAGACGCCTCGCATGAAGGCGCTTCCGGCAACCGACAGGTCCAGGGCAGGACACAAAGGGTCGATCGCTGTGTGAGTCAGGATGCGGGAAGGTCTTCACTGCATCAGTAATCACACCAATCGGGTTAAACAGCAAACAGAGTGATGATAAAAACTGATACCGGCATTATTACTATCGCTGTGCAGTATGGGGTGTTCATCTTTCGACAGCTGTTTCAGCGCATCCGTAAGCATAGTCTGCACCATTGAAGGTTGAGGGCGAGTAGCGAGGTTATAGGAAATTATTTCTCCATTATAAAGATCCATGATGGGTGACAAATACAGCTTCTTGCCACTCACTTTAAATTCAGTGACATCTGTAACCCACTTCTCGTTGGGGCATTTTGCATCAAAATTGCGTTTCAGGAGATTATCGCAAATTCGTCCTTGTTCTCCTTTATATGAACGGTATTTTTTAACGCGGATCAGGCTGCTAATACCCAGTTCCTTCATCAGTTTTCTGACGGTTTTACCATTAAGTAAAACCCCCTCGTTACGACATGCCAGCCTGATGCGTCTGTAACCATAGCGGCCTTTATGCTGGTGATAAATTTTCAGCACAAGCGCTCTGGCAGACTGATACCGGTCAGGAGCAGCAAGCCGTCTGACATGATAGTAAAATGTACTCCGGGGCAGCCCGGAAACAATTAACAATCGGGACAATGGCCATTCCTGCCTTAGTTCATTCACAATGCTCACTGTTTCCTGAACGTTGAGCATGTTTTCTGCTGAACCAAGGCTTTCAGCTTTTTTAAGTAGGCATTCTCGACCCTGAGTTGTTCAAGTTCTTCTCTCTCATCTTTGGTTAATGTTGGTAGTGGTGGTGCTGAAATGGCGCTTTTATCCGGCACAGGAATACTCTTTTTATTTTTTCGAATGAAAGCATCTTCGCCATATTTTCTATATTTTTCAAGCCAGTTGCATACAGTACCAAAGGCTGGTATTCCGTGTTTTACCGCTACTTCACGAACAGAAAAACAGTCTTCCACGACTTCTTTTACTACTGTGAGTTTTAACTCAGCAGAATAGCGTCCTTTTTTACCCGTGAAGTGCGCCCCAATAGTTAGACACCAGATCTGTAACTGAGGAGCGTATGAGCAAATTTTCATTAGAATTCAAAAGGGAAGTATCCGAAAAATACCTGGAAGGTGAGCTGAGTTTGAAGTCTGTTGGAAAAATGTACAATATTGACCCCAGCACGGTAAGGAAATGGGCTTATGTTTACCGTAAGCACGGATTAAAAACACTGACTGGGCAAAAAAGACGTTATGACGATAACTTCAGATTGAATGTGGTCAGAGATGTTATTGATAATTCTCTTTCTATAAGGGAAGCTGCAGTGAAGTATGGGATCCCTGCTTTTAACACCATATCCAAATGGATTAAAAAATACAGTGAGGTTGATTTTTCGATGAAGGGACAAAAGGAAGATTTGAGGCCGAAAACTCCTGCTGTTTATCAACGAAGTCGTTCGACACAACTGACAATCAGTGAACGGGAAGAACTTGAGTTGCTGAGAGTTGAGAACTCTTATCTAAAAAAGCTGAAAGCCTTAGCTCAGGAAAAATTACGATTGGAACAAAAGAAAAAGTAATCATTATTAATGAGTTAAGGCAATGTCATCCATTATCACAATTACTGGTTATCGCGGATTTGCCACGTAGTACATTTTACTATCACGTGAAACGCCTTAATGCGCCAGATCCATATCAACTTGTTAAACAAGTAATATTGAGAATATACCATCAGCATAAAGGGCGTTATGGTTATCGACGCATCAGACTTGCCTGCCGTAACGAGGGCATTTTACTTAATGGTAAAACCATCAGAAAGTTAATGAAGGAACTGGGTATCAGCTCACTTATCAGGCGCAAGAAGTACCGTGCCTATCGTGGAGAACAGGGGCGAACTTGTAATAATTTACTGAAGAGACAATTTTATGCTGACCGCCCAAATCAAAAGTGGGTAACAGATGTCACAGAGTTTAAGGTCGATGGCAGGAAGCTCTATTTATCACCAATCATGGACCTGTATAATGGAGAAATAGTCTCATATAACCTTACTGAGCGCCCATTAGCATCATGCTATTAGATGCGGTAGAACAACTCAATAAAGACGATAAGCCCTTGTTGCATAGTGATCAGGGGTGGCAATATCAGATGCCTCGTTGGCAACGTTGGTTGAGTGATAATGGCATAACACAAAGCATGTCCCGACGTGGTAACTGCTTAGATAATGCAGCAATGGAAAGCTTTTTTAGTACTTTAAAATCATAATGTTACTATCTAAATAAATACAATAAGTTACATCATCTAAAGCAAGATATAATTGATTACATTGAATACTACAATCACCATCGCATTAAAGAGAAACTCGATGGCATGAGTCCGGTTCAATATCGACTTAAACATTTTTCATAGGATGTCCAAGATTTGGGGCGCAGATCAGTTGAAAAGGTGGGCACCTACGTTACCAATACTGGCTTAATGGCTACATACGGCGGTCAGTTTACGCTTACATTTGTGGGAACCGGCGGTCAATCCTGTATGCAGGATTTGTATCACAGTTCCGGATGAGAGGAAGACGTATGTGGCCGTAAAAAAGCCGGCATTACTGCCAGCTTTAGTCATCGCAGTTAAGTAAACCAGTCGACTGACATCCCGGAAATGTCTCTCAGACATATCAGGGCGGCAGGCACTGAGCGTAAAGGGCCCGCAGGCCCTGTTGAATACGGAGTATCAGAACGAGTAACGGAAGTTAGCGTTGACTGCATTATCAACGTTGTACTTACCAAAGGCGGATTTCTCAAACTCCAGTCCAAAGCGGACGTTATCCCTGATTTCTGCATTCAGGCCAACGGACATCAGCATACGGCTGTCCTTTTCACCTTTGATGCGTTTTTCACCAGATGCATCCCGCAATACGGTTTCGCCATTAGCCAGCAGGTCGAACTGGTAGCCCAGACCGGCACGGGCTGTCACTTTCCAGTCCTTACCAGAGAAGGATTTACCCACATCCACACCAGTTCGGCCAATCAGCGGATTGTAGTCCTTGTCCTTCATGGACAGATGCATTCCCTGGTCCTTCCATGCAAACTGTTTACCGGATACAGAACCGTAAACCAGCTCAGCCTGTGGCTCAATCCAGGCATCCTCAGTGACATGATAGCGGTAGCCCGCTTCTGCACCGGCATACCATGAATGCGTGCTGTAATCACGGGTTCCGAGTCCGGCAAAGGTTGCAGTGTACTCATTATCATGGTGAACATACTTGCCAATCAGGTCGATATAGGCACCGGAATCAAACATGGCGGAAGCATACAGGCCAGCCCCCACAGACTTCGTTTTACCACTGAAAACATCGGCGGAGGCACTGCTGTCAGTGTGTGTGACAGTGAAACCGGTAAACAAATCCAGTCCGTCCAGCTCATGTTTTTTGTCGACCCCGACCTGAACGTGCGTGTAGTTGTCACTGAAACCACCACTGGCAGAGCCGGTACCGCTCATGATGCGTGCCCATGCACCGGCTTCGCCGTTGATGTCACGCAGGTCACCCATACGTTTGTTCAGGTTGTTGACCTCGTTCAGAAACGCTTTATAGTCAACAGAGAACAGGGCGGCGGCATTCCGGGTTGCTTCCTTGTTTGCTACCGTGTTATAGCCTGTCAGTGACCATGTTATTTTGTCATCGGTTTCCTGGGTTGTAATGACCGGCGTTACATTACTGAAACCAATGGTTTGTTTACTGGCTTTAAAGACATTTTTATTGGTGTCTTTTGGTGCGCTTACCAGTTCAATATTCAGTTGTTTTTCAGGCGTTGGTTTCTGAAGGAAATCAACGAGTAAAATATTGTTCTCACCAGACAGGTGTTTTTTGACCTCCAGTTTGTCTGATTCAGAAAGGTTTGTACGCATCGCATAGGCGCTGTTGCTGGTTGCCAGCTCATCGACCGTCAGCGTATGGAATTTCTTATTGTTTGCGCTGTCAGTGAAATAGACCATGCTGTTTGTACTTTTCAGTGTTTTCAGCGCAGAATCTCCGGTTAGTTGCCACCAGGTGTTGTTCATAGTGGCAGATGCTGGCGGGGCATGAATTGCACCCCGGTATGAGACATCAAATCCACCTAAAAGACCAAGAGCAAGCTCTTTTGAGGCTTTGTCAGACAGGTTCGATGGGGTGCTTTCATCATGGCCGAACATGATGGATGCACTTTTAGTGGAAGTTATATCCCCCACCACTGATGCTTTATTTTTTGCAACGAGTCTGGCTGAATCGTCAGTCAGTAGATAAGATGCATCATTCAGATATATTGAGGGTTCGAATTCATTGTCTTTGTCAGGATAGCCTGTCATGGTGAGATTGCCGGAGACGCTGATATCGTTCGTGGAGAACACACCACTCTGAGCTGTCACATCAGCACCTTTCTCTATGGTTGTTTTTGTGTTAAGCAGGTATACATAATTTGAGAATAACGCTTTTGCTTTATCTTTAATGACAATGCTGCTGTCTTCAGCAGTTATACCACCAGTAAACCCGGTTTCGCCCTGAGAGTGCCCGCTTACAATATTCTGGCGGAAGCCAAAACCATCGCCGGTAATATTTTTACCTGCATGTAAATCAATATATGCTGTAGTGTCACCAATTGTAATGTC
This sequence comes from Escherichia sp. KS167_9B, assembly GCF_030295215.1. Lineage (NCBI taxonomy): Bacteria > Pseudomonadati > Pseudomonadota > Gammaproteobacteria > Enterobacterales > Enterobacteriaceae > Escherichia > Escherichia sp. KS167_9B. The sequence continues at coordinate 206,520 of NZ_AP025755.1, read as the reverse complement.
TGACTTGCTGGCCTGAATGTCTCCCATTACATTGGCATTACGACCGATGGAAAAATCGGAATTTTCAAGATGTAGTGTTCCAAATCTGAAGGTTCCGTTTTCCCAGTCAGGCTGAGATAAATCCGAGACTTCATTGCTGGTTTTATAAGTATACCCGCTTTGTTTTACAGCATCTGCTTCTGTATTTTGCATGCCTGCCACATAATCACTGCCACACAAAAAACGCATAGGAGCGGGTAGTGAACACGCAAAACCACCATCCCGATAAATAGCATGTTCAGTGGCATGTCCCTGCATGGACAGTTGTGTATTACGCAGGCTTATATCATTTGTTGTGTCCACTCCACCATCAAGAATAAGACGGCGGTTCTCTTTTTTCGTCTCATGATGCTGAAGCACGTCCAGATTCCCGTTAATGTTGCCGTGATAGATATAATCAGCATTATTACTCAGGGATAAAATGGATTTTTGGGGCGACGTATTGGTTATTACTGCGCCTGAATCAGTTGCAGCAATTTTATTGAAAGACTGATTGTGTCCATTCAGGTCAAGTGTGCCGCCATTTTTCGCGAAGAAAATGCCGTTGTACTCACCGTCAGACAGCGCTTTTTCTGCATTCAGTCGGACTGTGCCATCACCACTGGCCATGTAGATATTGTTGAAGGTTTTCTCTGCACCAAGTATGACAAGGCCGTCACCTGTTTTAAGATTGGTGTTCTGGGATTTTCTGACATCTAAAGTGCCATCACCAATTTTATGAAGGTTGTCTTTATTGTCATACCGTATATTCCATTCAACGGTGCTACCGTTTCTTGTGTCAATACCAGCACCTTTAAAGGTGAAATCATTCCCGTTTATCTGATATGTCTTTTTATCATTAAAGACAAGACCGCCAGCACCATTGTCAAAACTGGATTTCAGGAGGATGTTACCGCCACCTGTGAATATTAAGTCTTTGTTTTTTATTTCGGATGTGTCAGTGCCGATGCCGGCAAGTTTACCGTTTTCAATGGTTACTTCCTGTTGATTGGTCATATCAACATTGTGGCTAAATGTTTTCTTTATGGTATCAACAGCGTTCTGATCCCATTTGCTATATGCAGTATGCGTTTTTCCATTGGAATAGTAATAAACGCCCCATGCAGTTCCGGCGACAACCCATTTTTTCTTTTCGTTGTCATATACAAAGAGGGCTGAACCACTGTCACCCTGAGTTGCAAGGTTATTAAATTCATCAAACTGGTTGTTGGTTAATACTAACCATCCACTCCAGTCATCAATATGAACAAAAGAACCATTTAACATTTCTGGTTTGTAAAAAACCTCATCAAATGGCGTTGTTTTTCCATCTTTTTTTATACCAATTGTTCCTGAACCGGCCCTGAACGCGATAAGTTTTTTCTCGCCTTTATAATTAATGCCATACCGCTCAAGTGCCTGTTGCTTTGATAACGAAGTGTCTGCGCCTTCAGTCACTCCTCTGGTCTCAACAACAAATTTGTCAAGTCGGGATACTGCGAAGTCGGGGTGTGATGTATGCCAGTCTGCCTGTTTGTATGTTGTGTTTCCCCAGTTTTGCTCCGCAACTGAGTGGTGGGTTTTGGTGTTATGTGTTGCTGTAATACTGTATGCCCCACCTATAGATGTTGTTGAACCTTTGTTTGCAACAGGTGAAAAGTCAGGGAACGGGACTTCAGGTAGTTTAAGGCTGCTGCCATCTTTCTTCTCTATTTCTATATTTGTAGCGCCGGCCTGAAATATCCCCTTGTTCTGCGCAAAGTCCATATAATCACGGATGTAAAAATTTGAAATATCCATCTGTGACGCAAAAGAATATGAGGGAGATAATAAACCTAAAAAACATAATGGAAGTATAATTTTTTTCTTGTTTTTCTTACCCGATGCTCTGGATGATACTCTGCCGGATAATTCAGAAACAGCGATTAGCCCTCCTGTAATATGGCTGTATTTAAGAGAATATATTTTATTCATACAAGCTCCATTATTAAGATAAATATTAATTTTGCTAATCTATCATATAGTGTATCTCTGACAGTTGTGAACATTGTAATCATCTTTCAGGTAAATGTTTATTCCTTTGTGTGTTTGTTATCATATGGATAACAAACACAGTATGTTTATCTTAATCATTCATGAGGGATACATGAAAGGAGGAGGCGTAGATAATAATAATTCTTGTTAAAGAAGTGAGATTGAACCGCCCCGGAAATCCTGGAGACTAAACTTCCTGAGAAAGAGGTAAACAGGATGACTAAAAATACTCGTTTTTCCCCCGAAGTCCGTCAACGCGCAGTTCGTATGGTTCTGGAAAGTCAGGGCGAATATGACTCACAATGGGCGGCAATTTGTTCCATTGCTCCAAAGATTGGCTGTACGCCAGAGACTCTGCGTGTCTGGGTTCGCCAGCATGAGAGGGATACCGGGGGCGGTGATGGTGGGCTCACCACCGCTGAACGTCAGCGTCTGAAAGAGCTGGAACGTGAAAATCGTGAACTGCGCCGCAGTAACGATATCCTTCGCCAGGCTTCCGCTTATTTTGCGAAGGCGGAGTTCGACCGCCTCTGGAAAAAATAATGCCACTGCTGGATAAGCTGCGTGAGCAGTACGGGGTCGGACCGGTATGCAGTGAACTGCATATTGCCCCGTCAACGTATTACCATTGTCAACAGCAGCGGCATCATCCTGATAAACGCAGTGCCCGTGCGCAGCGCGATGACTGGCTGAAGAGAGAGATACAGCGCGTATACGATGAAAATCATCAGGTGTACGGTGTGCGTAAAGTCTGGCGTCAGTTGTTACGGGAAGGAATCAGGGTGGCCAGATGTACAGTGGTGCGCCTCATGGCGGTTATGGGACTTGCCGGTGTTCTCCGGGGTAAAAAGGTCCGCACTACCGTCAGCCGGAAAACCGTTGCCACAGGTGACCGCGTAAACCGTCAGTTCGTGGCAGAACGTCCTGACCAGCTGTGGGTGGCTGATTTTACTTACGTCAGCACATGGCAGGGCTTCGTCTATGTGGCGTTCATCATTGATGTGTTTGCCGGATACATCGTGGGGTGGCGGGTCTTATCGTCTATGGAAACGACATTCGTGCTGGATGCGCTGGAGCAGGCGTTGTGGGCCCGTCGTCCGTCTGGCACCATCCATCACAGCGATAAAGGCTCTCAGTATGTGTCACTGGCCTATACGGAGCGACTAAAAGAAGCAAAACTGCTGGCATCAACAGGGAGTGCAGGCGACTCGTATGACAACGCGATGGCTGAGAGCATCAATGGTCTTTACAAAGCGGAGGTAATACACCGTAAGAGCTGGAAACACCGTGCAGAAGTGGAACTGGCCACACTCACGTGGGTGGACTGGTATAACAATCGACGATTGCTGGGAAGGCTGGGCCATACTCCTCCGGCAGAAGCAGAAAAAGCTTATTATGCTTCCATCGGAAACAATGATCTGGCAGCCTGAGTTCACAGATAAAACACTCTCCAGGAAACCCGGGGCGGTTCATGATTTTTGTCACCGACTCAATCACCACCGGACGCACTGAACCTTCCAGCTGTTTCTCCAGCCAGTTAAGCCAGCGGTTTCCCTGCTGAAAAATGTCGGCAAAACGGGGAAAGCATCAGAAGGGCGGGGTGACTCCGTCTGGCCAGTGAACCATGCCACACTCCGGGCAGTACATGCCGCCGGCGCTGATACCGGCAAGAATGGTCGCAAACTCCCGCTCCGTGCAGCGGGCTATTTCCGGATACCCTTCGTCATTGACACGAACAAACCAGAAGACCAGCTTTTTGTTTCCCGCATCCACAAAGAATGGAATATTCAGGTCTGCGCAGCATTCAACGGCATCGTCAAAATTATCAAAGTGCAGAACTTCTGCGTCTTCTTCGTCAAAGAAGTCATCGTCGTGAAGCTTCACGACATAGCGGGGAAGTTTGCTTCTTTGAAGAGCGGGTTTTCGTTTACGGGGTTTAGCTGAACGGGCCATATAACCACCTGAAAGACAATAACATTGTCTGTTTTTATAACGGTAATGGCAGACCATGACAAGTCGCAGCCGTCAGGCTGCCTACTCGAGTTCTGGGAATTGGTACTATGATCGTGGATTTGCCCCTATATTTCCAGACATCTGTTATCACTTAACCCATTACAAGCCCGCTGCCGCAGATATTCCCGTGGCGAGCGATAACCCAGCGCACTATGCGGATGCCATTCGTTATAATGCTCGAACGCCTCTGCAAGGTTCTTTGCTGCCGTTAACCCGTCTGGTTTGGGCATGATACTGATGTAGTCACGCTTTATCGTTTTCACGAAGCTCTCTGCTATTCCGTTACTCTCCGGACTCCGCACCGCCGTGTTCTTCGGTTCAAGTCCCAACATCCGGGCGAACTGGCGTGTTTCATTAGCCCGGTAGCATGAACCATTATCCGTCAGCCACTCCACTGGAGACGACGGAAGATCGTTGCCGAAGCGGCGTTCCACCGCTCCCAGCATGACGTCCTGTACTGTTTCACTGTTGAAGCCGCCAGTAGTCACCGCCCAGTGCAGTGCCTCACGATCACAGCAGTCCAGCGCGAACGTGACACGCAGTCTCTCTCCGTTATCACAGCAGAACTCGAACCCGTCAGAGCACCATCGCTGATTGCTTTCTTTCACGGCCACTCTGCCTGTATGTGCCCGTTTCGATGGCGGTACAGCAGGTTTTCGCTCAAGCAACAGCGCATTCTGGCGCATGATCCGGTAAACACGTTTGGCATTGATCGCAGGCATACCATCAAGTTCTGCCTGTCTGCGAAGCAGCGCCCATACCCGACGATAACCATACGTGGGCAGCTCTCCGATAACATGGTGTATACGGAGAAGCACATCCGTATCATCAGTGTGACGACTGCGGCGGCCATCCATCCAGTCATCGGTTCGTCTGAGAATGACGTGCAACTGCGCACGCGACACCCGGAGACAACGGCTGACTAAGCTTACTCCCCATCCCCGGGCAATAAGGGCGCGTGCGCTATCCACTTTTTTGCCCGTCCATATTCAACGGCTTCTTTGAGGAGTTCATTTTCCATCGTTTTCTTGCCGAGCAGGCGCTGGAGTTCTTTAATCTGCTTCATGGCGGCAGCAAGTTCAGAGGCAGGAACAACCTGTTCTCCGGCGGCGACAGCAGTAAGACTTCCTTCCTGGTATTGCTTACGCCAGAGAAATAACTGGCTGGCTGCTACACCATGTTGCCGGGCAACGAGGGAGACCGTCATCCCCGGTTCAAAGCTCTGCTGAACAATTGCGATCTTTTCCTGTGTGGTACGCCGTCTGCGTTTCTCCGGCCCTAAGACATCAATCATCTGTTCTCCAATGACTAGTCTAAAAACTAGTATTAAGACTATCACTTATTTAAGTGATACTGGTTGTCTGGAGATTCAGGGGGCCAGTCTAGATCGGCATTGCTCAGTCCGGTTGGTGATTTAGGATATTCAGCGATTGAGCAGATCGCATAAACCGGACTGAGTTCTCCCTGAGTGATCTACTATTGGACGCACCTATTTAGTGTTAGACATATATCCAAGCCTACCTCTTATTTTAAGATACACATCAACTATCTGGTATCTCAGGAGCCACCTCAGAATCTTTGTATATAGGTAAGTAGTATTCAAAGTAATATTCTCCGTTAGGTTGAGTGGATATGATTTCTAAATCATATCCACTCCTTCTTTGTAAACCATAAAAAGGCAAAACATTTAAATATAAATTATTTACATAGCAAACATAATCTTTCATTTTACCTTTGTATGTGAAGTGAGCATAAATGTTTGGATATGTGGTATTTTTTGTGCAAGGATATTCTTCTGAAGTATGGATAATGGTTTTTATATTGAATTCATTACTTGGTTTTTTCCCGTGAGATATTGTATTTGTTACATATATCTTTGTTTTTTTTGAAAGAATTGAGTTTATTGTATCCCATTTTTTTTTTGCGTTGTCGTATTTGTGTGGTATTCTTCCTGTATAGTTAATAGATATTCCAGAAAAGCATATTTGGGGTAATGCTGTAATTTGTGGAACGGGTAATGATATTTTTAAGTCTCTGTGGCCAGTCTGGTTTTTAAATGTCCATTCTTCACTTTTTCTATACTGGAGAGGGGTGTATCCTGTATGTTTTCTGAATTCTCGTGTGAATGTTTGTTGTGAGTCATAACAAAGTCTTTCTGATATTAATGTAATTGGTAGCCTTGTGAGTCGTAACAGAAGCGCTGCTCTAGTTATCCTCCTGCGTTGGATATATTTTCCTATTGGAATGCCCAGCTCTTTACAGAAGAGTAACTGTAAGTATCTACGGCTATAACCTGAGTATTGAACAAGTATATGAATGTTTATGTTTTTTTTTTCTATGTGTTCATCAATATATCTCAGTATGGCATTAATGGTTGTTTTTTGTAACATGATAATTGCTGATTAATTTATTCTCCTCTTTTCTGATTGTACCGTAGGAAGTTGAAGTGTTATAAGGCTGATTTTGTAAATTTGTGTTGTTTCGTCTTTTTTATTATGGTTGCTGTCTTTGTTTTTTTATTAGCTTTGTGTTTTATGTTATCATGTTTTTATTATGTTGAAGATCCTGTGAATTTTTTGTTTTTTGCGTGGGGGCTTGTACATTATAGGATTAGGTGATGAGTTCTTTCATTCTGGGTTGATGTGGGAAAGTGATTCATGTGGTGATACTTTATTCTTTATATGTGTGAGAATATATCAGGAATATGCAGTATCATAAAATTATTTGCACCTAAGTCGTTCCTCTCCAGGGGGATTAATAACCAGCAAAAAAAGAAGTTGTTACTTTAGCTGCGCCTGATGCATTCAGTGGATAATTTTCTCCAATCATCATCTGCAAGCCCCTTGCGTTTATTACCACTAAACATATAAATATTACAGTTGTTTTTACGGGGGCTTTTTATGCTGTAAAGGTTGGCTGTATTAACTGATAGCGCTGGGGTTTCTTATCGGAATATGAAATTCAAACAGGAAGTCATTTTCACCATACTTTGTTATTTTTTCTATGTCATATCCCCCCCCCCTCTGAAGACCATAAATAGGTAAAGACCATGTATGAATATTATGCATATACTTCCAGTAATCATCCCTACCCCCCCTGAATGTAAAGTAAGCAAAAAGCCCTTTCTTGATTTCGCGGGGGGGGGTGAAATAGTTATCATGCCTCCATACAACGGCATTAACCACTAATTTTCCACATTTTTCTGATGATACTTTGTGTGATATATAAACGTTTTTATTGTTTGATAATAGTGTATCAACTATATTCCACTTATAATCTGATGCTGGGTTAAAAAAGGGGCTTTCTTCTGTATACCGTATTTCTGTACCATAAAACACCTCAGAATTAACACAACAAATTTGAGGTAAGTGAAGCAATATATTATCTTTTTTACCCTTGTGGGATTGACAGAATGTCCAGTGGTCAGTTTTTCTGTACTGCAGGGGGGTGTAGCCTGTGTTTTTTTTAAACTCTCTTGTAAATGTTTGTTGTGAATCATAAAATAACTGCTCTGATATGGCCAGAATAGATAGCTGCGTAGCTCTTAAAAGAGTTGCAGCTCTGGTAATTCTCCGCAATTGAATATATGAACCAATAGGAACTCCCGTGTATCTCTTGAAAATTAACTGTAAATATCTTCGGCTATAACCCGAGTATTTTACTAAATCATTTATGTCCAAAGGTGTGTTTTCAATGTTTGACTCAATATGCCATAGTATTGCATTTATTGTCATTCTTTTTAGCATCTTAAGTTCCTCTGATAACTACAAACTACAGGTGTTAAATAAATTTAAGATATGTTCTGTTTTTTCTGTTAGCTAATTGTGCACTGAGCTTTTTGTTTGTGCATTATTGGCTAAATTTTTGGGGTGAAGTGATATTTAATAGGAGTCAAAGAGCATGCGTTGAATGATATTTGTTGTGGGAGGGGGGGTGAAGATCTTTATATCGCTAATTGCTTTAATTAGTTCTTCTGTTTATGCGGATGTTGTTCAGCGGGTGGTTTTTAGTATGGATGTGGTTGCGTCATCCTGTCATGTGGTGGTGGATGCGGACAGCATCGGCAACAGTGGTCGGCTGACGTTCGGTACTTACCGCAAGTCCACGGGGGATTCTGTACCGCCGCGTGACTTCACTGTGCGTTTGTATGAGTCCGGTGCCACGGTTCAGGGGTGCTCAGCCTTTAAGGCAGGGCAGGTCGCCACCTTGGATTTTGGTAACCCGGGACAGCTGGATGCAGGGGGCGTGGTCACCCGCGGTGCTGGTGATGGTATTCGAGTGGATGTGCGGGCAGTGGATACACAGGCAGATTATCGCGAACGTCTGACTCAGGACACTCATTCTGTGAGTTACCCGGTGGAGTTTGCTGCTAAGGGGCAGTTCCGTTTTCGTGCACAGCCGGTGTTTCCGGCGAACGTGAAGGCGGGGGAATACACGGGGGCACTGACCTTTGTGGTCACGTATCAGTAACGGAGAAAAGGATTGTGTGTGCAGGAAAGAAGGCAGTCGCAGAGCCGGCTTCGTCCGTGTTTTTCCGTCGGGCCGCTCTTGCGCTTGCCGTATCAGCTGCTTTCGCCAGTGTCACAGGTATTGCAGGTGAAAAACTGGATATGTCCTTTATCCAGGGTGGTGCCGGGGTTAATCCGGAAATCTGGGCAGCCCTGAGCGGCAGCTATGCGCCGGGGCGTTATCTGGTTGACCTGTCTCTGAATGGGAAGGAGGTCGGGAAACAGATACTGGATGTGACACCACAGGACAGTAATGAACTGTGTCTGACAGAGGCATGGCTGACGAAGGCCGGGATTTACGTCAGTGCAGATTACTTTCGTGAGGGATATGACGCCACACGACAGTGCTATGTGCTGACAAAAGCCCTGTCAGTGAAGGTGGATTTTGATGTTTCCACCCAGAGTCTGGCGCTGTCTATTCCCCAGAAGGGGCTGATGAAGATGCCGGAGAATGTGGAGTGGGATTACGGGACCAGTGCATTTCGCGTGAATTATAACGCGAACGCCAACACCGGCCGTAATAACACCTCGGCCTTTGGCTCAGCGGACCTGAAAGCCAATATTGGGCGCTGGGTGGTGAGTTCTTCAGCCACGGCCAGTGGCGGTGACAGCGGGGATAACTCCACCACGATAAACATGTTCACGGCCACCCGGGCCATCCGCGCACTGAGTGCGGACCTGGCGGTCGGGAAAACATCCACCGGGGACAGTCTGCTGGGCAGCACGGGAACGTACGGAGTGTCGCTGAGCCGGAACAACAGCATGAAGCCGGGCAATCTGGGGTATACCCCGGTGTTCAGCGGCATTGCGAACGGGCCGTCGAGGGTGACGCTGACACAGAACGGGCGGTTGCTGCATTCGGAGATGGTGCCGGCAGGTCCGTTCTCCATCACGGATGTGCCGCTGTATACCAGTGGTGATGTGACCATGAAAATCACCGGTGAAGACGGGCGCGAGCAGGTACAGAACTTCCCGTTGTCGGTGATGGCCGGGCAGTTAAGCCCGGGGCAGCACGAGTTCAGTGTGGCAGCCGGTTTGCCTGACGATGACAGTGACCTGAAAGGGGGGGTGTTTGCTGCGTCATACGGTTACGGTCTGGACGGGCTGACGCTGCGCACCGGGGGGGTGTTTAACCAAGACTGGCAGGGCGTCAGCGCCGGGGCTGTTCTGGGGCTGAGTTACCTGGGGGCGGTGTCTGCTGACGGGGCTTATGCCACGGTAAAATACCGTGACGGCAGCCGCAGCGGAAATAAGGTGCAGTTATCCTGGAGTAAACAACTGGATATGACGAACACCGGACTGCGGGTGAGCTGGTCACAGCAGAGTGAGGAGTATGAGGATATGTCCTCCTTTGACCCGACAGATCTGTGGTCGCAGTCAAATCATGGTCGCCGGACGAAGGATGAATGGAATGCCGGTGTCAGTCAACCGGTGGGTGGACTGTTCAGTCTGTCGGTGTCCGGCTGGCAGCGGAGCTATTACCCCGCATCCACGACCGGGAGTTACCGGTACAGCGATGACAACGGTAAGGACACAGGTATTACCGGCACCCTGAGCACACAGATTAAGGGCGTCAGTCTTAACCTGGGCTGGTCCGGTTCGCGGAACACCCGGGGAGAAAACAACTGGTCTGCATCGGCGTCAGTGTCGGTACCGTTCACACTGTTTGACCGTCGCTACAGCAGCAGTACGTCGGTGAGTACGAGTAAAGACGGTGGCACAGGCTTCAGCACCGGCGTGTCCGGCTCGCTGAATGACCGTTTCAGTTATGGTCTGGGCGGTGGGCGTGACAGTGGTGGTGGTGTGAGCAGTTATCTGAATGCGTCGTACAGTGGTGACCGGGCTTATCTGAATGGTGCCCTGAACCACTCGCAGTCCGTCGGAACCAGTGGTTCTGTATCGGTCAGCGGTTCGGTACTGGCCATTCCGGCGGCGAAAGACATTATGTTCAGCCGCACGACCGGGGACACCGTGGCGGTAGTGAGCGTGAAGGATACACCCGGAGTGAAGGTGACGTCCGGTGACGGACAGACTGACAGTGACGGCAACTTGGTAGTACCGCTGAACAGCTATGACTGGAACACGGTGACGATTGATGCGGGCACGCTGCCGCTGAGTACCGAACTGATGAATACCAGTCAGAAGGTTGTACCGACAGACAAAGCAGTGGTCTGGATGCCGTTTGATGCCCTGAAAATTAAGCGTTACCTGCTGCAGGTGAAGCTGCGTGACGGTGAGTTTGTGCCGGGGGGCACCTGGGCACGTGACAGTAAGAACACTCCGCTGGGCTTCGTGTCTAGTAATGGTGTGCTGATGATTAACACGGTGGATGCGCCGGGTGATATCACCCTGGGCCAGTGCCGGATACCTGCGGCCAGACTGCAGGATACTGAGAAACTACAGGAGATTACGTGTGAGTAAGCGTAACGCAGTAATGACGTTTTTCACTAACCGGGTGACAAAAGTACTGGGAATGACTCTGGCGCTGATGATGACCTGTCAGAGTGCGATGGCTTCCCTGGCGGCAGACCAGACCCGCTATATCTTTCGCGGGGACAAGGATTCACTGACCATCACGGTCACCAACAATGACAGAGAACGTACCTTTGGTGGCCAGGCTTGGGTGGACAATATCGTGGAGAAGGACACCCGTCCGACCTTTGTGGTGACGCCGTCCTTCTTCAAAGTGAAGCCGAATGGTCAGCAGACACTGCGTATCATAATGGCCTCGGACCATCTGCCGAAGGATAAAGAGTCGGTGTACTGGCTGAACCTGCAGGATATTCCGCCGGCTCTGGAGGGCAGCGGTATTGCAGTGGCGCTGCGCACGAAGCTGAAACTATTCTATCGCCCGAAGGCACTGCTTGAAGGCCGCAAGGGGGCAGAAGAGGGCATCAGCCTGCAGAGCCGCCCGGATGGCAGGATCATGCTGGTGAACACCACGCCGTATATTTTTGCGATTGGTAGCCTGTTGGACGGAAACGGAAAGAAAATTGCCACGGATAACGAGACGGCACAGAAACTGCTGATGTTCATGCCGGGTGATGAAGTACAGGTGAAGGGAAATGTGGTGAAAGTTGACTCTCTGAATGACTGGGGAAGTCTGCAGACCTGGACTATTAACCAGAAGAAACTGGCAGTACCGGAAGTAACAAAAGCTGATACTGCAGAGTAGAAATAATAACCCTCCAAAATAAGGAACAGAGGGGTAATAAATGAAGAAAACAATGATGGCAGTCGCCTTGGCTCTGAGTGCTCTCAGTATTCCGTCAGCACTGGCCGCTGAATACAGCGAGAAAACGCAGTATCTGGGTGTAGTGAATGGTCAGGTGTCAGGTAACAGCGTGGTGAAGGTAAACCGCACACCGACAGACCCGGTGTTGTACCGGAGTGGAGACACGACGCCTCTTCCCGGCAGCCTGACCATCCGCAACGCAGAGTCTAGGGCAGCATCCGGTGGCCTGGCGTATATCACGGTGAAGCAGGTGTTACCGGATAACGGGGAAGCCCGCATCACCCTGAAGACGGCACTGATGGTTGACGGAAAGAAAGTGGCACTCAGTGCCAGACAACAGGGTGAGGATATGGTGATCACTGTTCCGGAGGCACACACGCAGGTTGAGCTAAGAACCGATGCGCCGATAGAACTGGAAGTGCCGGTCACTTACCGGGGAAACCTGCAGATAGCCCTGCAGGTGGAGAGCTGAGAGGACATCCCATTTCTCAAGGAAATATGTCCGTAATTTTGGTACGGGTCATATTGGTAAAGGGATTTACCACATTTTTAAACGGGGATAACGTAAAATTATTCTGAGTTAAACAATGTGTTTAATGAAATGCGGTTATTTAAATAAACCTTAGGGATAGTTTTGCGGTAATTCCGGAAAATAAGGGTTGCCGATTTTGTTTTGTTATTTATGAAATATCAAGGAATTTATTTTATGAAAAAGACCCTGATTTCACTGGCTGTGGCTGCTGGTGCTGTTATGTCCGTATCCAGTGTAGCTAATGCATATACTCCTTCATTTTCTAACGGAGATATTTCTTTAGGCGGTACTATTAGCACTCCTGTGCAAGCTGCTCTGTATGAAGGTAAGGTTGGTTCTCTTTCCGGGCTTGATGCGACTATCCCTGTCGGTGCAAGCACAGTGACTATTGCTGCACCTGCAAATGCGGGACTTTTAGCATTGCGTTCTGTAGCAGGTGGGTTTAATAATACGGTCTCAGATAGAATCGCTAATATCACCTTTAATGGAGTGAGCTTGCTGGACGCAGCTTCCGGTGATTCTTTCAGTAATGGCGCCATTCAGATGACCTTGGGTGTCCAGGATGACACTGGTAGTGCAATTGGTGATGTTGTTTTTCCGATGCAAGTAGCAGCTGTTATCACCACAGAAACCAATGGTGATGTGTGGGGGACTTCTATGTTTGCTTCTGCAGACAATCATGCCTTTTATGGTGGACTGCCTACATCAGCTTCTCAGGCTGTAACGCTGTATAGTGATGCTGTCAATGTCATGAACGGACTGTTCTCTGATGTTACTGCCAATCTCCCTCAAATTACCCGTGAATCAGCTAAGGCGGAAGTGAAAAATTTCGCTTTAGCTGATGCAGTATTTAATACTGCATACGCGGCTGGTATTGTTATGGGGGAAAACATTACTATTAATCTAGACAATCCAGCGACAACAGGAAGCGTGGCTTGGACTGCATCTATGCCTATTGTTGTTACCTATAAATAATATAAGGTAGAACTTTTGTGTTATACAGGGTATCCGAAAAGATGCCCTGTTATTCTGCTAAGGCATTAAATTATGAGGATATTACAAGCAATATGGCCTTCTGCTGTAAATGGCTGTTATTTTTTGCCTGTTCTTTTTATAGCTCTTTTATTTTTTTCTTTGCGAGCTGATAGCGATATTTTGGATGGTGGCGAAATTCTGTTTAATGGCTTTGTCACTGACGAAGCTCCCAAATGGACTTGGCAGATAAGTTCTCCCGACCAGATTTGGGCGGTGGATACTGCCGATGCGCGCACGGAGAACGGGCAACTGGTTTTTAATTTGCGTGATAAAGGAACGCTGTCGTTTCTGGAGGGGCATTTGCATGAGGTGGCTGAGCGCGGTGGTCCCGGATTCACGCCATTTATTAGCTTCAGCAGTAACGGTCAGCCTTTCGCCGTAAAGGAAGGCAGTGGCACAACAGCGCAACGTTTTCGCGCCTCTGTCCCGGTGCGTGACCCGGAAACGGGGAACGTATTGGGACAGCTTTCTTTCACTCTGAATCAGGGGATGGCTGTCAGTGTCGGTAGACAGGAAGACGGGGGAGCTGTGCCGGCCGGGATGTCGCTGGTCAGTGGACAGAGCGTGACGGATGTACAATCGGGAAATCTGCCTCAAGGGCTGAAAAACCGTCTATCTTCATTATTACTGATGAATCAGAATTTTGGAAATGGCATGAATGCGGTGGATAACGGACAGGTTATCAACCAGGGAATATTGGCTGACGGTCGAGTGATGGATCTGGCTGCGGCATATGCTTCTGCTGTGTCGGATTTTGAACTGCGGTTACCGGCAGAGGGTACACCGGCCAGCTGGCAGGTGGGGCTGAATGTGACGGTTACAGTACAGTGATGGTTGCAGGGATAGAAGGAGAGAAGAGAAATGAAAAAGGTGACGCTGTTTCTGTTTGCTGTCAGCCTCCTGCCCTCCACAGTGCTGGCCTGGAATACACCGGGAGAAGATTTTAGCGGCGAGCTTAAGCTGGAAGGCCCGGTGACCAGTACCCGTAATCCGTGGGTATGGAAAGTCGGACAGGGAAATGAAAGCCTGGAGGTTAAACAGAGCCGTAGTGTTCGTGATGGTGAGCAGGGAATTCCGGTTGCACTGCCGGCGATGACCGTTTTACTGGGAAAAACTACCCTGACCACTCCGGCAGGACGTGAGGGGCTTTCACCCCGGGTCAGTTACGGAACGGGCGGTGATTTTTTTTCACTTGTCTGGACAGCACCTGGCATGGCGGAAGTGACGCTGCCTGTTATCGGAGATAATAATGTCCGGGAAGGTTCATTTATTTTCAGAATGCAGGCGACCGGGGTATTGCGCTATGTGAAGGACGGACAGCCGGTGTATGTCGGCGTGTATGACGATCTTAATGCGAATGGTCTGCCTGGTGAAAGCAATTCTATGAAAGTTTCTGATATTCCGGGGGTTCTGCAGAAGATGTTTAGTGGTGAAGGCCCCGGCTGGATGCAGACAATGACGGTGACGGTTTCAGAGGGGCTAAGTCGTTTCAATGATGTCTCCCTGCGTCAGGTTGAAGGTGCGTATGGTGCTCAGACTGTAGCAGACAGTGGTGAATTACGTCTGAACGGCACGATGCCGGAACGCTGGCGGGTGTCACTGCCGGTAAGTATTGAGTACCAGTAAGCAGGAGGACAGTCCGGTGCTGAATATTATTCATCGTCTGAAGTCCGGTATGTTTCCGGCTCTGTTTTTTCTGACTTCAGCCAGTGTGCTGGCACAACCTCTGATTATTCCGCCGGGCCATTGGCAGGAGGGAATGGCTGTGGGCGTGACGGAATTCAGCGGCACGCTGTATGTTCCTGAAGTTTCCTGGCAGTGGCAACCCCGCGCTGTACGGATGGCTACACCAGATGCCGTGCATGCCGGTCTGACAACGGGTAAAAGTGGCATGGTCAGTGAAAGCCGGGCAGGGCAGGATTTTTATATTCTTGGCGGACATACCACATCGCTGACAAGCTCCCGTCCCGGGCTGCAGCCGTCAGTGACATTACTTCAGGTGATTCCATCATCTCCCCGGATTGCGGCCCGGGGAGAACTTGCCCGGGGGCAGATGCGTTACGGGGAAATCACGTTTACCGTTCGTCACCTGTTGGCATGGCAGGACAATATCACAGCTGGTCAGGGCTGGAGTGTGGTTAGCGGAGAGGTGACACCGGAGGCAGAACGGCAGGTGAAACGTCTGTTATGGCAGGTGAGGGGCTATGAATGGACACCGAACTATGCAGGATTAACCGCACGTCCTGATGCGTTTATTTCAGGGGCAGAGTCGCTGTTGTCACAGGAAAATGACAGAAAGTATATTGTCGGAGCCTGGGTGACATCACTGAGTGATGTGCGGGTGAATTTCCCCGGTGCTGAGGAGCCGGTAAAACGCTGGCAGGGGAGTTTGACGCCGGTAGTAGCCTATTTCTGATAAAAGGAAAACGAAGAGTCATGGCTCCGGTAAGGTGAGTTCTGGGCGCTGATGCCGTAATTAGTGGTCTTTTATTTTTGGCTGATGTGATATGGAAATAAAAACAAAGGGAAAGGTACTTCTGACAGGAACCTGCTGGTATGAGCTGACAGGGCTATGGAGTCTGTTATCAGACTGTGAGTACGACGTTTACCGTGTGCCACTGGGATATACCTGTTCCCGGGAGAGCTGGGACCTGATTATTGTGGCGCTGAGTGCAGAGCCTCTTGCGGGGTGGGGGCGTCATTTATCCAGGATACGTGAACTGAGGGCGGAAATGTCCGGTGAAATGCTGGTTCTGGTGCCGGAGAGGCTGGAGATGCTGAAGGTGTTGCGAAATATCTGCCCAGTGTACAGTGGATACATGTCTCTGTCGGACCTGGAAAGAACTGTGCGCATGGCACTGAACAGAAAGGTATCTCGTGCCGGTAAATTCCGTCTGACCTCCGGACAGCGACTGGTACTGAAACGCTTTTCAGAGAGAGGCAGAGTCTGTCCCCCGCTCCTGAACCCGGGTGAACGAAGTCTGTACTGGCATTACGCCCGGTTGGCAGAGAATGTTGGCGTGAGAGATTTCAGGATGCTACTGATGACCGGGCTGGACAGGGAGATACATAAAATAGAGGAGTTTCAGTCTGGGCAGTGATTTTATATCCGTAGAGAGACTACTCTGTGTGCTCAGTAACGGGGGAAACCATATCCAGCCGGTGGTTTTTTCATCAGATTTGCCATATCTGGTGTTGAGTTGCTGGTTCGCTGGCACATAGCGAAGGGATAAATTATTCCGTTGGCATATTTCATTAGCAGGATGGAATCTGTCGGTCTGTTGTTTCTCCTGAGGGAGAGATACTGAATCATAGGGGGAACTGATTTTCTGATATTAAAGCCATGTTATCTCGTGGTTTCCGGCTTGCCGTGAGCGTGACACCTGTATTGAATTTGCACTGGATGATTTCGGAGCCTGATGTTCCGTGATGCCATACCGAAATACTTTCTGGTCAAAGGCTTCACACAGGACATTCTGAGTGAAAAGAGATCCCGGCATATTGTGAGTTTTGTAGGGGAGTGGGGTATTGATACGCTGGCAGAAGGTGTGGAAACACAGGTGCAGGTGAACTGTTTGTTCTGTCTGGGCGATTTCCTCAGACCGGAAAAGATGGAGGCATTTTGTTGTGAGTATAAACAACGTCAGCGGTGTAATCGGTAAGTCATTCCTGAAAAATAAAATCAAATACATTTAAGTGTTTTCGTTTTATTTCTGATGATCTGACCTCTGGCGTTGCATTTTTCAGACTCCGGCAGAGTTTTCTTCTTACTTCGACTTCTTTTGTTCATGTTTTTGGGCAGGCATGTTTATTCATTTTGTCAGCAGGCAGGGGCGCAACCTTCTGGTGAATATAGAGGACATACCTTCGTTCTTCAGAAAGGTGTTTTTTGTGAGCTTTATATCAGGGGAGTTGAAGGGAATGTTATTGTGGATGAGGAGTTCAGTGCGGTTTACAGAAAAATAAAAGAGATTTCACCACGAGTGAATAATACGAGTGAAAATATATCTGAGGGGAGTGAACGTGCGTCAGAATGCTGTGATTGAGGCTTTTCTTATTATCATATTATTAATCTGCGGGAAAGTTTCTGCTGATACCGGATGGCACTCTGGCAGGGACTTTCAGGGGTCTGTGGGATTAAGGGGGACCATCATGCCTTATGATGACACCCTTCCTCCTTGGTTGTGGAAAACGGGCGGATATACCGGGTTCAGCAACAAAATCAGTGAGCTGACCAGTAATAGAACACGCTTGACGGTTAGTGCTCCCCATGACCTTCTGCTGCTTGCCGGTAAGTCGGCACGTGCTTTTGAGGGCAGTGAGACATCCGGTGCCGGTATTGTTCCTGTCATTCAACTGGTGGGAAGTGACGGAGGCGAAATTCGCATTCAGTGGGCCAGTGGTACACCGGGACAGGGGCTGCTTGTACTGCCACTGAATGTTACCGGAGACTCTCAGACGACAGGCACTCTGGCGGCAGAGGTTCAGGCTTTCGGGGCGCTTGCGTGGACGGAAGAGGATGGCTTTGGTGCCAGAATAACCCAGACACTGGGGAATAACAGTGCTGATGCTTATGTGTTTAATGGCGGCGTACCTGACAGCAACGCGTGGAGCACGGCTGACGGGCTGAGTTTCATTTCCCGGATGACGGAAGGTGAGGTGTCAGCAGAAAGTATCTGGAAACAACTGAAATTGGGTGTTCCGGGTGTGCCTGATTCACCTGTGATTGCTGATGAAAGTGGTTATCAGGACCTGGTGGGGGAAGGCTGGTTTTATTCCGGGGCATATGTACTCGGGATTTCTTCCGGCACAGTTCTTAATCTTCATTTCAGTGAACCGGTTACAGGACAGTCAGCCTAGCGGGCAGGGATGACGGTGATTATCCGTTATGCCTGAGAGTGCTGATTTTATTTTTTTCAGGGTTAATTAAAAATGAACAGAATTTATTCTTTACGCTACAGCTCTGTGGCCCGGGGTTTTATTGCCGTCTCTGAGTTTGCCAGAAAATGTAATTTAAAATCAGTCAGGCGTTTGCGCCTTCCTGTTTTATTGCTGACGTCCGTACTTTTCTCTGCAGGAGGCTTTGCGGGAACAGTTAATAATGAACTTGGCTATCAGTTATTTCGTGATTTTGCTGAGAATAAAGGTATGTTCCGCCCGGGGGCAACGAATATCGCCATTTATAATAAGCAGGGAGAGCTTGTAGGTACGCTGGATAAAGCGGCTATGCCGGATTTAAGTTCCGTGAATTCAGGAAGCGGTGTGGCGACACTAATTAACCCGCAGTATATCGCCAGTGTGAAACATAACGGGGGATATACAAACGTCAGCTTTGGTGATAGTGAAAACCGTTACAATATAGTAGACCGGAATAATTCGACTTCACTGGATTTCCATGCTCCCAGACTGGATAAACTGGTGACAGAGGTTGCCCCGACTGCGGTGACGGCGCAGGGGGCAGTGGCTGGCGCATATAAGGATAAGGAACGCTATCCTGTTTTTTATCGTCTGGGGTCTGGTACCCAGTATATCAAGAACAGTAATGGACAACTGACACAAGTAGGTGGGGCATATTCCTGGCTGACCGGCGGGACCGTCGGTAGCTTGTCATCCTACCAGAATGGTGAAATGATTAGTACCAGTTCAGGTCTGGTTTTTGATTACCAATTAAACGGTGCCATGCCTATTTATGGTGAGGCCGGTGACAGTGGTTCTCCTTTGTTTGCTTTTGATACTGTTCAGAATAAATGGGTGCTGGTTGGTGTTCTCACCGCGGGGAATGGTCCAGGTGGCAGGGGAAATAACTGGGCAGTTATTCCTCTTGATTTTATCGAGCAAAAATTTAACGAGGACAATGATGCTCCGGTTACGTTCAGTTCATCTGAGGGGGGAGTACTGGAGTGGAGCTTTGACAGCAGCACCGGAGTTGGCACCCTGACCCAAGGGACCATCACATATGACATGCACGGACAGCTGGGAAATGACCTGAATGCCGGTAAGAATCTGGAATTTCTGGGGCAGAATGGGCAGATTGAACTGAAGGATTCGGTTTCGCAGGGCGCGGGTTCTCTGACGTTCCGTGATAATTACACAGTAACAACCTCTAACGGAAGTACCTGGACTGGGGCTGGTATTATTGTGGATAAAGGAGTGTCCGTAAACTGGCTGGTCAACGGCGAGGCAGGTGACAATCTGCATAAAATCGGTGAGGGTACGCTGACGGTACAGGGTACAGGTATCAATGAGGGAGGTCTGAAGGTCGGGGATGGGAAGGTTGTTCTGAGTCAGCAGGCGGACAGTAAAGGACAGGTGCAGGCTTTCAGCAGTGTAAATATTGCCAGTGGCCGACCGACTGTGGTACTAACTGATGACCGACAGGTAAACCCGGATACCATTTCTTGGGGATATCGTGGGGGGATTCTGGATGTTAATGGTAACGATCTGACGTTTCATCAGCTGAAGGCCGCAGATTATGGTGCTGTGCTGGCAAATAATTCTGATAATCATGCCTCAATTACGCTGGATTTCGATACAGAAGAATATCTGTATCATGGGCAGCTAAAAGGAAACGTGGATGTAACTAATGTGGTTGAAGTTGGGCAGAGCGCTGTACTGGTCATGGATGGCTCCGCTGATATATCCGGTAAATTTACCCAGGAAAACGGGCGTCTGACGTTGCAGGGGCATCCGGTTATCCATGCATACAATACTCAGTCTGTGGCTGACAAACTGGCTGCCAGTGGAGACCATTCGGTTCTGACTCAGCCCACATCATTCAGTCAGGAGGACTGGGAGAACCGGAGCTTTACCTTTGACAACCTGTCACTGAAGAACACCGATTTTGGCCTTGGCCGTAATGCCACGCTGAACACCATGCTTGAAGCAACAGATTCGACGGTCACACTGGGCGACAGCCGGGTTTTTATCGACAAAAACGACGGTAACGGTACGACCTTTACGCTGGAAGAAGGCACATCAGAGGCTGTGAAGGATGCAGACCGTAGCGTGTTTAATGGGAGCGCTGTCCTGAACGGGAAGACGACACTGGATATCATGAACGCAACCTTTAATGGTGATATCAGCGGTCATGCCAGCTCTCATGTAGAGTTGTCTAGTCGAAGTCACTGGAATATGACGAAAAGCTCCACGCTGGATTCGTTCAGAAGCAAAGGCGGGACGCTCTCCCTTGTGACAGACAACTGGTCGCCGAAAACGCTGACGGTAAACACACTGCATGCCAGCAGTATGAATATCGCTATGGGTGTCAGCACTGCCGACAACACGGGCGACCGGATTGATATTCTGAATAAGGCAACTGGCGGACATAACACACTGGACCTGTCCACCCTGTTTGACCAGACTCTCACACTGAAAAATGACCTGACTCTGGCATCTGCACCGGTCGGAACTTCTCACGGGTACTTCTCCTTTGCCAGCCTGAACAGGGGGTTTACTGTTTATACCCCTGACACACAGGTGCAGGAGAAAGACGGCAGAGTTTACTGGCAACTGAAAAGTCATGCCGGAACAACAGAATCTCAGATATCACCGGGTGTCAGTGATGGTGTGACAGATACAACCTCTCCGGTTGCACCGGATACAGGTAATACAGGAAGCACTGAGGCTGATGGTATTGTGTCTGAAGGGAATAACAGCAGTGGTGTGACGCCTTCCCCTGATTCTCCGGGAGAGAATGCGGGCACGACGGTGAATGGCAGTACGCTGTTTAAGGGCGCGGATAACACATCTCTTCTGAAGAAAGCGCGTGTCATGTTTTCCGCCCGTGAGTTTATTCTCAGCGACAGCGCTGACCGCTGGACACAGGTGGTGGACAACAGCGATGCAGACGGTGGTGTATGGGCCATGACAGGGTACAGTCATGGTGGATATGACGACTTCAGCCTAAACCAGAGTGGACTGAATGTGGGATTTCGCCAGTCTGCTGCCAGTAATACCTGGTGGGGGATGGGGGCAGAGTTTTACCGGGGGCACAGCAGCACAGATGGCTACCGGGATGATTTCAGCCTGTGGGGCGTGCATGTTCTGGCAGGTAAATCCTTTGACGGTGGTCTGTTTGTGGATGGTATGATCGGATACCGGGAGCTGTCAGAAGATTACACTATTCAGGGAGAGCTGAGTGACCTGTCCGGCAGAGCAAAAAGCCATATCCTGACAGCGGGTATCCGTGGCGGGTGGAAGATGTATGCATCCCCTCTTGATATGTCGATAACACCGACTGTTTCACTGAACGGTGCACGGGTGGACGGAAATCGTCTGCAGGGCCGGGAGCGGAGCGTGGAGCTTCATGATGGCGATGCCTTGTGGCTGAAAGCCGGGGTTGAGGCAGAAAAATTATTTGGAAATATGACGCTGAAGGCAGGTATCTGGCGGAATATCACGTTTAACGATATGCCCGGAATGACCCTACGTGATGACTGGAAAGCCCGTCACTATGATGCAGAGAAAGCTGACCGCTATACCGTTTCGTTTGGTATCAACGGAAAGCTGACAGATAAACTGTCAGTACAGGCAAAAGTGAACAGCAGTTTTGATGGTTACTTTAAGACCGATGCTGAAGGGATACTGGGTATTCGGTATGATTTCTGATAGCAGATATCGCTGATAACTTATTCTGTTGAGGGGCTGGATAGCCCCTCCGGAATATTTTTATATGTAATTGTCAGGCATGAACCGTCGGGAATAAGCATTACCGCAGGCTCTATCGTTGGATATTACAGCGCACTAAGACCGCACGAATATAACGGTGGGTTACCCCCAAACGAATCGGAAAATCGATACTGAAAAAACTCTAACGCGGTGGCCAGTTTTTGTTGACCACTTCAGGTCTGGGTGGCAGATATAACGTATGTTGCCACCCGGGAAGGATGGCTGTATATCGCTGGCGTCAAAGATGTTTATACGAGCGAAATTGTCGGTTACGCCATGGGAGAGCGCATGACGAAAGAGTTGAAGGGTAAAGCCCTGTTTATGGTGCTCAGGAACCAGCGCCCACCTGCCGGGATAATCCACCACTCCGATCGTGGTTCACAGTACTGAGCATACGATTACAGGGCCATACAGGAACAGTTTGGTCTGAAAACATCAATGTCGCGTAAAGGTAACTGTTACGACAACGCTTCGATGGAAAGCTTCTGGGGAACACTGAAAAATGAAAGTCTGAGCAACTATCGTTTTAAGAGCTGGGATGAGGCCATCTCAGTAATACGGGAATACATTGAGATTTTTTTACAATCGTCAGCGTCGTCACTCTCGTCTGGGAATATCTCCCCGGCAGCCTTCAGGATAAAATATTATCAGATGGCTGCTTAGAAAAAGAACAAATGGTGGTGTCCGCTATTGCCAGTACACCTCAGCCTTGCAAACAGGGATGTGTACATCTAGAGAATGTAGAAGCCAAATTTTAACTAATTGTGCACATTTTAAAGAGGAGTACACAATTAGTTAAAATTATTTAGAAAGATGACTTATTATTGATTTTATATCCTTGGGTGCTGAGGGGTGTAAAAGGATGTTAAAAAATAATAGCATTTTATCTCGTTGGGAAAATTGCTGAGTATCTGCCAGTATTTAAAACATTAAATCTAAAAACAAAATGGGTTAAAAAGTTTAATGCTAATTGTTATAATTAGTGCGGTAGCTATTTAAAAATGATAGAAATATTGACATTTTAAATTTATTGATGATATGAAACTGGCGTTTTATTCTCATGATACGATGGGGCTTGGGCATTTACGGCGAAATCTTTTGCTTGCAGGAGCAGTTCAGAAAAGGTTTTCTGATACTGAAATTTTGATTATTAACAGTGCCCGTGAATCCGGATTATTTACACTACCTGAACGCTCAGATATTCTTACGTTACCAGCCTATGCCAAAACGTTGTGCGGCAAATATCACCCCCGGTCACTGGGCAATAATACCCGGAAATTGGTTAGCCTTCGGAGACAGATAATTCGAGCTGCATTGAGTGAATATTGTCCGGATGTAATGGTTGTGGATAATGTACCTGCTGGGGCGTTATCAGAACTGCTGCCGGTGCTTCCGGAATTGGTTGATGATAATGTGCATCTGATTCTTGGACTCAGGGATATTATTGATGAACCATCAGTTGTTCGTCATCAATGGCATGCTGCAGATAATTATACGATTGTCCGTCAGTATTATTCTGATATATGGATTTATGGCGATCGTTCATTCTATGATTTGTCGCTTGATCTTGCTCCGGAACCATCAGTATACCGAAAAATCAGTTTTCTTGGATATCCGGATGTTCCATTATCTCCATCGGTGTTACAGGATGAGCAATTTCAGTCTCTGATTTCTCGTCCATTCGTATTATGTCTTACAGGGGGAGGGCAGGATGGCTACCACCTTGCATCTGTATTTGCAGAGACATTGTTACCGCCAGGGATGGACGGTGTTATTCTTACCGGTAGCCAGATGGCTCGGGAGGAAGTGACATCATTACAGCGTATTGCGTCCATGCGTAATGATTTACATATTATTCGTTTTGTATCTGATCCTCTTTTTCTTCTACAGCATACGCACAGCGTGGTGGCAATGGGGGGATATAACACCTTACGGGAAATTCTTTCATTACGGAAACGGGCATTGATTATTCCCCGTATTGTTCCTCGTCTTGAGCAATGGATACGTGCTTCACGGATGGCAGAAAAGAATCTGGTTACATGTTTGCATCCGGACAGTCTGACGCCACAGTCAATAACTGATTGGCTGATTTCCGACTGGTGTCCTTCAGATCCACGACTTTACCTCAGTCTGAATGGGCTGCATTCCTTTACAGAAAAAATGAACGCGATATTTACAGCGCGGAGAGAAAATAATTAAAATCAATGGCATGGAGAGTGTAATGGATAATAAACACCCTTATGTCGGATATGTGGTTAAACGCTATCCCCGCTTTTCAGAAACATTTATTGTCAATGAAATTCTCGCTCATGAACGAGCCGGAATGAAGCTGGATATTTTCGCCCTTGGAGATGTTCAGGAGGCTTTTTTTCAGGAATCTATTTCCCGGGTAAAAGCACCGGTAACTCGTTTTAATTCTAGGCAATATAATGCTGAATATTATCATGATTTACTGCGCCGTTCTTTTCCGTTACTACCGGAACTTTCCGGATGTTTTTCCGATCCCGGATATAATCATGTACACGAATTTGCTCAGGCAGTGATGTTGGCAGCAACTGTACAGGAAAGAGGGATCAGGCATCTTCATGCACATTTTGCTACAAAAGCGACCACAGTCGCTCGCTTGGCAGCAAAACTCGCAGGGATCACGTACAGCTTTACCGCACATGCGAAAGATATTTATTTTGATTATCCTGAAGACTCTGCAATTTCCCTGAAGCTCCGGGATGCGAGCCGGGTGATTACTGTATCAGATTATAATTGTGCCTGGTTACAGAAAAAGTATGGTGGAAATCTGGCTTCACTGGAGAGGCTTTATAACGGTATTGATTTACAACAATACCTGTGTCGCGACAATCTCATAGGGCCGGAAAACACTGAAATATTAGCGGTGGGACGTTTGGTCGTTAAAAAGGGCTTCAGTACGCTGATTGAAGCGCTGCGTTTGTTGTATTGTCGGGGAATGAATTTTCACTGCACTTTAGTGGGAGATGGTCCTCTAAAAGAGACGCTGAGGCGACAGGTTGAAGAGAGTGGTCTGTCGTCTGTCATCACACTGACCGGAGCCCAACCTCAGGGATATGTGAAAATGGCTATGCACCGGGCCACGATGCTGGTTGCTCCCTGCATTATCAGTAGTGATGGGGACCGGGATGGGTTGCCGACAGTATTACTGGAGGCCATGGCGCAGGGATTGCCTGTTATTTCTACCCGGGTTGCCGGGATCCCTGAACTGGTGACTGACGGCCACACTGGATTCTGTATTGATCCTGAAAAACCGGGTGTAATGGCTGATGCCATTGAAAGAATGGCTGGTGATGCTGTGCTGAGGAAGTATCTGGCGCTGAATGCGAGAAAACGAATTGAAGATGCATTTGATATTGATCGTAACACCCGGCGACTGCGTGAAATATTTGAGGATGCAATTCAGGCAGGAATACAGGAGAGAGTTCAGTGAGAGTGGCCTATGTTTGTGCAGATCCTGGTATTCCTGTTTTTGGATATAAAGGAGCTTCCATTCATATCCAGGGAATGCTCAGGGAAATGCTGAACGCCGGTATGGATGTGACATTGTTTACCTGCCGGGGATTTTCGCCAGTACCGGAAGAATTTCGTGCTGTCAGGGTTGTCCCTCTTTTTGATTTATCCGGAACAGATTCAGATGAGGAAAAAGCCAGTCAAGCACTCAGGGGAAATCAAGAACTGAAGAGTAGGTTGGTGTCTGCCGGTCCTTTTGATGTTGTTTATGAGCGCTATTCTCTCTGGAGTTTTGCCGGGATGGAATATGCCCGGAATGCAGGGATCCCGGGCATACTGGAGGTTAATGCTCCCCTTCCGCTGGAGCAGAAACGCTGGCGAAAGATGGTGATGGAGCATGAAGCTTATCAAGTACTGGAGCTTGTACTGGAGCATGCCAGTACGGTGATAGCAGTTTCGCCCGGTATCCGTCGTTGGTTGGAGACATTACCTGCAACAGAAGGAAAAGTCCATGTTGTCCGAAACGGCGTGAATCCGGCTTCTTTTTATAAAAAAAACATGGCGCGGGGTAGCGTTTTTACTGTGGTATTTTCCGGAACCCTGAAGCCCTGGCACGGGATGGATACCTTGGCAGAAGCGTTTATTTTACTGCGTCGTCAGAGAACAGATATTAGTCTTTCTATCATCGGGGATGGACCGGAGCGTCCAGCACTGGAGAATGCTTTCCGGAGTGCTGGTGTAGATAACGCAGTGGTATTTCATGGTGGTGTTGCTCATTGTGATGTTCCTGCATTGCTTGCTTGTGCTGATGCGGGGGTTGCTCCCTATCCGCATTTCGATGATTTTTATTTTTCGCCTCTTAAAATTTATGAATATATGGCGGCAGAATTGCCAGTAATCACATCTCGAACCGGAGATCTTGATAGCATTGTAAAGCATGAAAAAACCGGACTTCTGATCCCACCAGAATCACCGTCAGCACTATCTGATGCAATTATCACTTTGGCTGACTCCCCTTCGTTGTGCCGGAAAATGGGGGAAGCCGGAGGTCTATATGTGAAACAGAATAGCTGGGAGAATGTGCTTAGGAAAATCTGGTTATATGCCGATATTACGCTGCTGACTGGAGGATTGGATGAAGTCTGAACATCAGCAGGTATTACGAACGTTCTGGCCGGCCATCCGGACACAGAAGATGCTGTTGTCAAGTGTATTTCTGACATTACTTCTGACCAGTATTATCCGGTTACTGGAACCCTGGCCATTAGCACTTGCTGTGGATTTTGTTCTGGGAAAAGCCAGATATGATGACTTTTCTTGGTTTTCGGTCGGGAATGACACTATCCAAGACTATCTGTTACCGGGATGTGCTCTGGGTGTTATTGCTATAGCTGTGCTAAAGGGATTATGTGGCTATTTCACCGCAACCAGAATGGCCTTGGCCGGAAGCAGGATCCTGAGCATTATCCGGAAGTCACTGTTTACACATCTGCTAAGATTACCCCTTTCAGCTCATCAGGAGTTGAGAGCCGGTGATCTGACTATGAGACTGATAAATGATATCGGAATGATGCGTGATGCGATGGTGACAGCTGTAATGCCTCTGTTATCTAGCCTTACAGTGTTCACTGGTATGGCCGGCATCATGCTCTGGCTGAACTGGCAACTGACAGTGGTAGCATTGCTTCCGGTTCCACTTCTTGTGCTGGTGACAGTCTGGAGAGGAAGACGGATCAGAGATGTCAACCGGGTTCAGAGACAGCATGAAGGGGAACTTGCTGCCCGTTCAGCAGAGTTCATGACTGCGATAGCAACAGTTCAGGCCATGGCACTGGAGAAAGATGCCATAAGGGCATTTGAGGGACCGGAACGACAGAGTCTACAACAGAATGTGAAAGCCAGAAAACAGGCTGTCGGGCTGGAGTGTCTGATTGAACTGTTGATTGCGGGGATCACAGCTATGGTATTACTGCTGGGAGCCAGAAGTGTTCTGAGCGGAAAAATGTCAGCCGGAGAATTACTGGTTTTTTTATCCTACCTGAAAAATATGTTCCGTCCTGTACGTGAGTTTGCAAGATACAGTACGCGTCTGATCAGGGCATTTACAGCTGGAGAAAGGGTTGCAGGGTTACTGCATTATCTGCCAGTAGAATACTCTGTTGAGGGAAAAAAACTGCCGTTATCAGAGATGCCGGATATTCGCTTTGAAAATGTTAGTTTCACTTACCGAGAGGGAAAGAATGGAGAGTGCGGTAGAACTCTTCATAATGTCAGTTTCCATCTCCCGTCGGGTCATACTCTGGCAGTGACCGGACCCTCGGGGGCTGGAAAATCCACGCTCAGCCGTTTATTGTTACGGTTATATGAGCCGGATTCTGGTCGTATCCTTTTGGGAAAGAATGAGTTGCACGAGTTTTGTGTGACATCTCTGCGTCAGAGGATTGGATATCTACCTCAGGAGCCCCTGTTATTCGGATACAGTATTCGGGATAATATTACGCTGGGAGCAGGAAAGACCTTCAGTGATGATGAAATAATTGCAGCGGCCAGACAGGCCAATGCACATGAGTTCATCAGCGGGCTACCACAGGGATATAATACTATAGTAGGAGAACGTGGAAATACGCTTTCCGGAGGGCAGCGACAGCGCATAGCAATTGCCCGGGTGATTCTCCTGAATACGCCTTTTATTCTGCTTGATGAACCAGGTGTAGGGCTGGATAGTATAAATGAACTGGCGGTCTTTACAGAGCTGAAAAGACTCCTCAAGAATAAAACAGCACTGATTATCACACATGATTTATCTCTGGCCGCTCAGGCTGATGAAGTTATTTTCATGGAGCAGGGAAAAATAACGGAGCGAGGCAATCACCATTCTCTGATGGCACGACAGGGACGCTATGCAGAACTGTGGTTACTGCAGAAGGAGGGAAAAGGGAATGCTGAATGATGTTGAGCGCGCTCTTGTTAGCCGGGATTCCATGCTGCCCGGGCTTGCTGCACTACTTGACGAAACGGTGCTGACTGGCGTTCTGCGACAGCAAAAGCCTTTTTTATCCCTGAAGCGTGTAAGCGTTACCTACATCCGTTACAAACCTAAAACCAGTTGTGTCGTAGGGGTGACGCTCTATATTGCTGATGAGATACCGTATTTTTGTTTTGTCAGAGCGCTGACGCGCTCCAGATTTATATCTTATTGCAGTCGATTAGTTTCTGACGGGAAAAATACCAGTGACTGGCCTGAAACCCCTGTATTACTTGATGAACTGGCTGCATTTATTTCTTCACCACAACTGGATCGCAAGTTATGCCTGGCCGCACTGTATAATAATAAATATACAGCACTGCTGCAGAATGCACGAGGCTCAGTCACCGGACAAGAGCGGGAACGCTGGCATTTTTTGCGTTACAAACCCGGGCGTCGTTGTGTCATTGGTGTTTATAGAGATGAACATCCTTTTGCGGTCATTCGTTGTGCGGCAGAAAAAGAGTTTTTTCGTCAGTTACGGGGAAGCCAGGCCGGATCCTCTCTGGCTCATATTGAACTTCTGGGGGTGAATGAAACAGACAGACTGATCGCTACCCGATGGATAGCGGGAAAAAGTCTGGATTATTTTCTGCATGGTCAGGAATATCTCAGTTTGGTCACGCTGACTGGAAAGTCACTGGCCAAGATCCATAATGAGCCTTATTTCCTGCCAGAGAAACAAACCTGCCGGGAGGCGCTCCAGCAGCTCTGGCAGGAACATGGCATGGTGACTGCACTTTATCCAGAGCTCGCGGAACGTTTTAGTCATTGTATTCTTCGTCTGAAGGCGTTATCTGAATGGCTGAGCCATGAGCAGGTTCTTTTGCACGGAGATTTTTCTGCTGATCAGGTTATCGTTGCAGAGGATGGCCGGAGTGTGAATATCATCGACTGGGATCGTTGTGTATATGGTCATCCTGCTGGTGATCCCGGCAGCTTTATTGCCCGGACTGAAATGGATGTCATTAACGGAGAGCTCACCGCTGCTCAGGCAAGAGGAATTCATGACGCACTGCTTGCTGGATACAAAATGGAACGAAAGATCAATGCTTTTGATATCGAATGGTATACCGCAAAAGCGCTGATGTGTCTTGTTGTGGAGCCTTTTCGTAAACGGGATGCCTACTGGCCGAAAAAAGCAGAACTGTTACTGAACAGAGTGGAGGATATCTGTGCGTCAGCTACACCTATCTCCTGAGTGGCAGGCAACGTTGCAGGAGCTTTGTTCTGTCCATGAAATGCAATCTTTTCTCCTCAAACTCCCTTGTGTGACAGCAGATAGTCAACTTATTAGTACCCGGTTATTACGGCAGAAGCCTGGGCGTAGGGCTCTGATTGAATACCATTTTGGGAGACGAGGGAGTTCTTCTCCTCTGCTGATTGTTGGGAAGTATCGTGAAAAGGGGGTTGATAAATTTTCATACTGCTGTCAGCAGGCATTGTGGTCTGATGGTTTTCATCGGCAGAACCGGATCAGTGTGCCGGAACCGTTGATGATTTTGCCGGAAAAGAGAATGTGGCTGCAGCGTCATGTTGATGGTCTTTTGCTGACAGACGTACTGATTTCAAATGTGTTTTCTAGGCACGAGCAGATAAGTACTGGCACAGCTGTCGGATACGCACTTTCTGCCCTTCAGCAGCATGGTGAACTGGCCCGGGTCGTGAATGGACGGCAGTGGACTCTGACAGATGAACTGTCTGTACTTGAGCAGGGACTGACAATAGCAGGAGAGGAAAACGTTGCCCTTTATAAACGTATCGATGCGTTGATGAAAGGGCTGCGTGAAGTGGCTGCTGTTCTTTCGGGTACACGGAAAAGCTGCCTTCATCGTGATTTTTACCCTGATCAGATTATCAGTAACCGAAATGACAGACGCTGTCTGACCCTTCTTGATTTTGACCTGAGTTGTACCGGGCCTTCCGCTCTGGATGCTGGTAACTGGCTGGCCCATGTCTGTGAACTGGGGATCCGCTATAAGGGGGATTACCGGATATTCCATGCACATGAAACAGCATTTGTGGAGTCATGGCTCAGCCACATGTCCGGGGTAACAGTGAAAGAAACGGAAGGGTTCCGGTTGTTATCACTGGCCCGGCATATTTTTTTGAGTACCCGAATTCCGGGGCGGAAGCATACCACCCTACTTTTGCTTGCTTATTGTGAAAAGTGCATGGAGTATTTTTAATTATGTTCAGAAACGGTTCCGGTCGATTCTGTGGTTATTTTCTTCTGTTTTTTGTTTGTGGAGTAGTTCCGGTACAGGCTTCAGAGTCTGTTGACAATGAGTTATTTCGTCCAAAAAAAAACAGTCTGTCCGGGGACAAAAGTAACCGGGAACAACTGATACGGTTTCATTCTACAATGAAGCTGGAAGGCGAGAGCTGGCGGAACAGAACATTAAGGAAGGGA
Source organism: Escherichia sp. KS167_9B (assembly GCF_030295215.1). Taxonomy (NCBI): domain Bacteria; kingdom Pseudomonadati; phylum Pseudomonadota; class Gammaproteobacteria; order Enterobacterales; family Enterobacteriaceae; genus Escherichia; species Escherichia sp. KS167_9B. Next base: position 175,563 of record NZ_AP025755.1, on the reverse strand, counting down.
CAAAAGCAGGAAAACCGACATGAATTTGAGCCACAATATCGTTTAAGAATTGAGATTGCCAGAAAGTCTTCTCTGTATGGTGTGGCGGAAGCTGAACTGAAAAACAAAACCAGGAGGGATTCCGGTAAACCAGAAGAACATAAAACCCGACTGGAACTGACTCAGGGATATATAGGGGGAAGTTTGCGTGAAGTCGGAGCAGAAATTCGAGCCGGGCGGTGGCTGTACCGCGATGTCAGAGAATGGCTTTTTGATGAAAATCTTGATGGTATATGGGGGCGCTGGAAAAAAGATGACTGGCAGGTGGAGATGGTGGCAGGACGTGTGAATTACTGGCAGCGAGATTTGCTTGATGATACAACACGTAACAAAAGTGTGATATCCGTACAATCTGCATTTTTGCAGTACAGTGTGGAAAAGGACTGGGATACCGGTATTTATTTTGCTGTAAATAAAAACACGCATGATGTATATGAGCGTCAGTCTTTTTACGGGATACGTTCCCACAGTACATCGGATACGGGATGGCGGCACTGGCTGGAGGTCGGAGGAATGTATGCAGAAAAATCCGAAAAAAAATATCAGGGGAGGGTAATTGATGCAGGGCTTACTTGGATTCATAACAGTCCATCGCGCAGCCGCTTTACTCTGGGTTACGCCATAGCCAGTAAAAAATATCATCAGACCGGATTGCAGTCGAATGAAGCCAGCTTTGGTGGAAATACTAAATTCAGTATTTATGGTAATACATTATCTCCAGAGTTGACAAATATACGTATCCTGACGGTTGGCACTGGAATGGATATATCCCCAAGCAGTTCACTGGATCTTGTATATCATTATTATAGACAATCAGACAGGGATTTTTTATCTTCTCATGATCCAGACCTGAAGTCCCGTTATGACAATAGTTCTACTCTGGATCTCGGGAGTGAAATAGATCTTATCTGGGGCTACGAATTTAGTAAAAATATAAAAACTGAGCTATTGCTAGGGATGTTTATGCCATCAGAGCGTTTTCGGGTATCATCTACTGAAAATTCTCCCCGCAGTTCCCCTGCATATTCAGTCGGTCTAGAAGTAGAAATAAAAATTTAACTGAATAATCGTTATTTTTATGGTGTGAAATATGAATATTACCGTTTCAGGAACTGGATACGTTGGGTTATCCAATGCACTACTTCTTGCACGTTATCATAATGTGACGGCATTTGATATTGATGCCATTAGGGTTGAGCAGTTGAACAAACGAATTTCACCGCTTGATGATGATGAAATACGGGAGGTATTCCAAACTGGGAATATTTGTTTTAAAGCAACCACGCATAAAAGTGAAGCTTACCTAGATGCTGATTATGTTATAATTGCTACTCCAACTGATTATGATCCTAATACAGGATTCTTTGATACTGCTTCTGTGGAGTCAGTTATAGAAGATGTGGTAAAATTTAATCCACAGGCAGTGATAATCATTAAATCAACGATCCCTGTTGGATTTACAAAAAAAGTCAGACATAAATATTGCACTGACAAAATAATATTTTCACCAGAATTCTTACGTGAAGGGAAAGCACTATATGATAATCTCTATCCATCTCGAATTATTATCGGAGAGCGTTCAGAGTGCGCGAGGCATTTTGCCAGTATTATGAAAAATGCCGCAATGAAAAGGGATGTACCCGTTTTGTTCACAGAGCCTGCAGAAGCTGAAGCAATAAAACTATTTTCCAATGCTTTTCTCGCTACAAGAGTGGCATTTTTCAATGAACTTGATACCTATGCTGAAATTACGGGGCTGAACACTAAAGATATAATCAGAGGTGTCTGTCTGGATAGAAGAATTGGTGATTATTATAATAACCCATCATTTGGTTATGGTGGATATTGTCTGCCAAAAGATACGAAACAACTGAAAGCAAACTATGATAAACTAAATATACACAGCGATATTATTACTGCTACAGTGAGAGCAAACGATACACGTAAATCTTTTATTGTACAGAGAGTATTGGAAAAAAAACATAAAGTAGTGGGTTTTTATCGAGTTATTATGAAAAATGGTTCAGATAACTTCCGTGAGTCTGCCGTTATGGATATCATCCGTCAACTAAAGTCAAGAGACATATCTATTATTATATATGAACCAATATTGCAAAATAAAACAGTAAGTGATTTAATATTAGTCAATGAATTGCCTGTATTCAAAAAAAAGTCAGACATTATACTCGCGAACAGAATTACAGATGAATTAACGGATGTCAGAGATAAAGTATATACTCGTGATATATATTCACGAGATTAATTCTTTATCAAGCATCTTTTCGCCGGATGAGGCAGTAAAAAATGATACCAGTGAAATACCGTTCACTTAATCGGAGCGGCACTCATTTCACTTTGATATCTTAACCGCCCTTGGCCTTGATGGTAAGCGCTTCACCGTCTTTCGCCTCCCTTTCCTGTTTCCGATACCAATGTCCATTTTCGCAGTAAAAGGACATTTAAGATGAATGCACGAAAGGCGGTACTGGCAGATAATCCGGAATTAATCCCGCGTGTGCTACAGCTGAGATTTGACGAGTCACTGTCGTACCCGCGCATTTCTGCGCAGACTGGTGTCAGCAAAACCGCTATTTTTTCTCTGGTGAAGCGATTTCACTAGGTATTCACTGACTGGCCCCTTTCCGGTGAATAGCAAGTCAGGCAGCAGCGAAGCAAAGCGTTACTGACGTCGCTGCATGAATGGATGGTGGAGAAGAATGGCACGCTGTCGAAAAACTCCAGACTGGGCGAAGCGTTCAGCTATGTACTGAATCAGTGGGACGTCCTCTGTTATTACAGTGATGACGGTCTGGCGGAGGCGGACAATAACACAGCGGAAAGAGCGCTTCGTGCTGTCTGTCTCGGAAAGAAAAATTACGTGTTCTTCGGTAGCGATCACGGCGGCGAGCGTGGTGCACTGCAGTACGGGCTGATCGACACCTGCCGTCTGAACGGTATCGATCCGGAAGCGTATCTGCGCCATATTCTGAGCGTACTGCCGGAATGGCCCTCCAACCGTGTTGACGAACTCCTGCCATGGAACGTAGTTCTCACCAATAAATAAGCGTCAATACGGTGCTCCGTTGACGCTTACAGTGTAGCGGTATAGGAGCAGTTATTTAGGACTTTGTCTGCAATCTGAAACCAGCTCCTTAGGAGGTGAGCTTTTACTTAGACTGTAATTCCGTTGTTTCTTTTTCAGTAGATTCAACCTCACGATACCAGCGAGGATGGTGTTTCTTCGCCCAGCGTCGACTAACTTTCCCTTCAATCATACCTTTAATTGAACCTTTTACCCAAAACGCCATGTATATATGAATCAGAATGGCGTGAATCAGTACAATAGCTGCTGTCGCGTGGATTAACAAACACCAACGAACTATGTTAATTGAGAAATAATGGGCAAAGTATGGCCTCCAGATAATAACGCCGGTAACCAGTAATACCAGAATCAGGCTCATGATGCTCCAAAACATCATTTTCTGCCCTGCGTTGTATTTCCCCACATCAGCGACGTTATGCTCATTGCCTTTAAGTACATCAACGATCCCTTTAATCCAAGGAAGATCCTGTTTATCGGGAATATTGTGGTATACAAAACGAACGAACATAAACATCAGCATGATGAAAATCATCACTCCGATAAACGGATGTAGAATTCGTCCCATTTGCGGTGTACCGAAGGTTTCAGTAAGCCATTGCAATGTTGGGAAGAAAAGCGCAATACCGGAAAGTGACACCAGGAAGAAGCTTATTACCACCGTCCAGTGACAAGCACGGTCGATAAATTTGGTACGCAGAATCATGTTGCTTTTACTCATGACCGTTTTCCTTTTCATCATCATCCGTCTCTTTGTTTGGGCCTACTCCCACGTAGTGGTAAATCAGCCCGGCAAAAGTGGCGATAAATCCGGCTGCGGAGAGTGGTTTTAAAATCCCCTTCCAGAAGTTTACTGGTACGGCGATTTTGGGGTCATCTGGCAGATTGTGGTAAAGAGATGGTTGATCCGCGTGATGAAGTACATACATCACGTGGGTGCCGCCAATCCCTTGAGGGTTGTAAATACCCGCGTTGACATAGCCACGTTTTTTCAACTGTGCCACACGAGTTTCAGCTACATTAAGCATCTCTTTTTTGGTTCCAAACTGGATAGCACCGGTCGGACAAGTTTTCACGCAGGCAGGTTCCTGACCCACGCTGACCCGGTCAACGCACAACGTACATTTATAGACCCGATTATCTTCAGGATTAAGCCGGGGAATATTGAATGGGCAGCCAGCAATGCAGTAGCCACAGCCAATGCAGTGCTCGGACTGAAAGTCGACAATCCCGTTGGCATACTGAATGATTGCTCCAGGTGATGGACAGGCTTTCAAACAACCAGGATCGGCGCAGTGCATGCAACCGTCTTTGCGGATCAGCCATTCCAGCTTATCGTTCTGGGTGGTTTCGCTAAAGCGCATCACTGTCCAAGACTTAGCGCTGAGATCTGTCGGGTTGTCATAGACTCCGTTGCAGTAACCCACTTCATCACGAATATCGTTCCACTCTGAGCATGCTACCTGACAGCCTTTACACCCAATACAGGTGGTTACATCAATTAGTTTCGCCACTTCTGCACGGTAATTCCGCGCCTGAGGCGGCGGCGTGATGTTGTTCGTCGCAGAGCGTTTTATAATATCTTGTGATTGCATAGCCATGAGTCACCTTCCTTACGCTCGCTCTATGTTGACCAGAAATGCTTTATACTCCGGTGTTTGCGAGTTCGCATCACCCACCGATGGCGTTAACGTATTGGCGAGGAACCCTTTGCGTGTAGCACCTTCAAAGCCCCAGTGACAAGGAATACCGATTGTATCGACCTGCTTACCATCGATCATCAGCGTTTGCAGACGTTTGGTGACCACCGCCTTTGCTTTTATAAAGCCGCGTTTCGACATCACTTTCACCGTATCACCAGCTTTAATGCCTTTTTTGCTCGCCAGCGCCTCACCGATTTCGATGAATTGATCGGGTTGAACGATGGCGTTGAGCAGAGCATGTTTGGTCCAGTGGCGAAACAGTTCCGTAATGGAGTAAGTTGTTGCGATGTACGGGAAGGCATCCGCTTTACCCATATTGGTGATATCGTCATTGTAGATACGTGCAACTGGGCTGGATACAACATCCGGGTGCAGCGGGTTAGTACCAATAGGCGACTCAATGGGTTCGTAATGTTCCGGGAATGGCCCGTCGTTCATTTTGTCGATGGAGAACAAACGCGCTACACCTTCCGGATTCATGATAAACGGACCAACACTGCTGCCCGGTTCTGCCTTATCATAGTCTGCGACATCCATACCGAGCCATTTTCTGCCATCCCAATGCAGCAGAGCTCGTTTTGGATCCCACGGTTTTCCTGATGGATCTGCCGAAGCGCGATTGTAGAGAATACGGCGGTTGGCTGGCCATGACCACGCCCAGCCCGGTGTGCAGCCCAAACCATATGGATCACTATTATCACGATTTGCCATCTGGTTACCTTGCTCTGTCCAGCTTCCACAGTAGACCCAGCAGAAACAACTGGTAGAGCCGTCATCGCGTAACTGTGCAAAATTGCTGAGCTGCTGACCATTCTGGGCAATAAGCTGGCCTTTATCATCATAAATGTCTTCAAGTGCCTGGCCATTTGCTTCACGAGCAATCTCTTCTGGGTGTGGGTCATATGGATCTTTATAATTCCAGGCAATATTCAACAAGGGTTGAGGATTCGCTCCGCCTTCCTGCTGATATAGTTCACGCAGTCGCATAAACAGGTGGCCAAGGATCTTTCCGTCATGCCAGGCTTCACCTGGTGGTTCTGCCGCAGCCCAGTGCCACTGCAACCAACGCCCGGAGTTAGCTATTGAACCATTTTCTTCAGCAAAGCAGGAAGATGGCAGGCGGAAAACTTCGGTCTGAATATCTGCCGGGGTTACATCGTTCATCTCGCCATGATTCTGCCAAAAATTGGAAGACTCAGTGGCCAGTGGATCGATAACCACCATATATTTCAGTTTGGAAAGTGCCCGAATTGATTTGTTTTTATCGGGAAACGCCGCCAGTGGGTTAAATCCCTGAACGATGTAACCATTGAGCTTCCCTTCGAGCATCAATTCGGTCTGAGTCATTACGTCATACAGGCGATCCCATTTAGGTAGCCAGTCGTAGCCCCAGTTATTTTCCACTGTTGCATTATTGCCCCAGAAACTTTTCATCATGCTAACAAAGAATTTCGGAGTATTTTTCCAGTAATTGACCTCATTCACACCTAACGCAGGTGGCGTGATTTGCGAAATATAGGTCTGATAGTCTGGCTGTTTTTCCGACGGCAGCGGCATATAGCCCGGCAGGTTTGTCGACAATAAGCCAAGATCGGTATATCCCTGAATATTGGAATGGCCACGTAGGGCGTTAACACCACCGCCTGCCATACCTATATTACCCAGTAGTAACTGGAGCATAGCAGCGGCGCGAATAATCTGTGCCCCGTTGGAGTGGTGTGTCCAACCCAGTGCGTACAGGATGGTGGCGGTGCGATCAGGAACACAGGTACTAGCGAGAATTTCGCAGATTCGATTGAAATCCGCCACGGTAGTCCCACACAGTCGGTTAACCATTTCTGGCGTATAACGCTCGACGTGAGTTTTCAACAAATTCCACACGCAGCGTGGATGATTCAATGAATCATCACGCAGGGCATTACCCTGTTCGTCAAGCTGATAGAACCAACTTGATTTATCATACTGACGTTTCTTGTCGTCATAGCCGCTAAACAGACCGTCATTGAACTGATAGTCATCACGTATTATAAGGCTGGCGTTCGTGTAATGGCGCACATAGTCGTGCTGCACCCGGTTGTTCTTCAGCAGATAACGGATTACTCCGAGCAGGAATACTGTGTCTGAACCAGCGCGTATTGGCGCATACAGATCGGCGACGGCGGCGCTACGGTTAAAGCGCGGGTCTACCACCACCACGGTCGCGTCGTTTTTAGTTTGCGCTTCGACCACCCATTTAAAGCCTACCGGATGTGCCTCAGCAGCATTGCCGCCCATAATAAGTATTACGTTGGCATTTTTAATATCGACCCAATTGTTGGTCATAGCACCACGTCCAAATGTTGGTGCAAGAGCAGCAACGGTGGGGCCATGACATAATCGTGCTTGACAGTCGATAGCGACCATACCTAGTCCACGAGCAAATTTACCGTCAAGGATCCCGGTTTCATTGCTTGCCGCTGAGGAACATAGCATGCCTGTAGTGGCCCATCGGTTGACAGTAACGCCCTGTGCGTTTTTCTCAATAAAGTTGGCATCACGATCATCTTTCATGAGTCGGGCAATACGATTAATCGCATCATCCCAGCTAATACGCTGCCATTTATCTGCCCCAGGTGCTCGATATTCGGGATACTGCAGACGGTTTTTACTATGAATATAATCCAACACGCCAGCGCCTTTAGGACACAACGAGCCACGGCTCACCGGATGATCCGGATCGCCCTCAATATGGTAGATACTTTCTTTGACGTTTTTAGCTGTATCGCCAAGACTGTACATCAGCATGCCGCACCCTACTGAGCAGTATGTGCAGTTATTACGTGTCTCTTTTGCTTTTAAGAGTTTGTATTGACGGGTTTCCGCGTGAACGGAAAAAGATGATAAGAATCCGAGAGATGCAACAGTTGTTCCTGCCATACCGCCCGCGCAGATTCGAAAGAACTGTCTCCGATTGAACTCCATTTTTTCTCCAGCTTAAACTTAAGACATGAAAAAATATGGTTATTTTAATGTTAAATTATTTTATGGGCAATTAACTTTTAGCCAAAATCAGTCTCCCCTCTCCCTCCATTCCCTTTGGTGATGTTCCGGGGGTAAGTAATATTCCGGTGAACTCATATTGACGCGTTTTTCAGATGCGTCACTGGCGGTACATATGAACTCGCAGTGTGATGATAGTTGATTTATTTTATAGAGCAGAGGAGAAGCAACTAGATACCGGAGGTTGACACTAAAGTACTGAGTCGGGTGACCACTGCGACTTCCCCCTCTGACGAAGCGGTTTCCCTGCTGAAAAATGTCGGCAAAAAGGGGAAGCATCAGAAGGGGGGGACTCCGTCCGGCCAGTGAACCGTGCCGCACTCCGGACAGTACATACCGCCGGCGCTGATACCGGCAAGAATGGTCGCAAACACCCACTCCGTACAGCGGGCAATTTCCGGATAGCCTTCGTCATCAACACGAACAAACCAGAAGACCATCTTTTTGTTTCCCACATCCACAAAGAACGAAATATTCAGGTCTGCGCAGCACTTAACGGCATCGTCAAAATTATCAAAGTGCAGAATTCCTGTGAACTGTCCCGGGAATCCTGGAGATGAAACTCTCTGAGAAGGAGGTAAACAGGATGACTAAAAATACTGGTTTTCCCCCGAAGTCCGTCAGCGGGCGACCCGTATGGTGCTGGAAAATCAGGGCGAATATGACTCACAATGGGCAGCAATTTGTTCCATTGTGTCAACGACGGATGAAAAGTGATCCACTTATTATATCTCCACCAACGACCCAATATTGATCCACCGTTTTATTCAGGATTAGCTTCTGCTATAACCCCGGCCTTTCGTTTCTGTCTGAGTCGATAGCTTTCTCCTTTGATCTGAACGACATGTGAGTGGTGTAAGATACGGTCCAGCATCGCTGAGGTCAGGGCTGCATCACCGGCGAACGTTTGATCCCACTGCCCGAACAGCAGATTGGATGTCAGGATCATTGCGCTTTTTTCGTAACGTTTAGCGATGGCCTGGAAGAACAGCTTTGCTTCTTCCTGACTGAACGGCAGATAGCCTATTTCATCAATGATGAACAACCGGGGGGCCATGACTCCACGCTGAAGCGGCGTTTTATAACGGCCCTGACGTTGTGCCGTCGATAACTGAAGTAACAGATCTGCTGCTGTTGTGAAGCGAACCTTGATACCTGCACGGACTGCTTCATAGCCCATCGCTATTGCCAGATGGGCTTTCCCCACACCTGATGGCCCCAGTAATACGATATTTTCATTACGTTCTATGAGTGTAATGACTGGAGTTGCTTCTGCGGTGCTCCGGTGGCGAACGTGAAGTCATACTCTTCGAACGTTTTCACCGCCGGGAAGGCTGCCATTCGGGTATACATCGCCTGTTTACGTTGATGACGTGCCAGTTTTTCTTCATGAAGCAGATGCTCCAGGAAGTCCATATAACTCCATTCCTGGTCTACTGCCTGTTGTGACAGCGCAGGCGCTGCGCTTATAAGGCTTTCCAGTTGCAACTGCCCGGCGAGCGCCATCAGTCGTTGATGTTGCAGTTGCATCATCACGCCACTCCTCTGCAGAATGAGTCGTAGATGGAGAGTGGATGATGCAGGGGGGATTTGTCGAAGTTCACCAGATTTTCACCAACATGCACGTCATACTCTTTTTTCTCTGGAGGCAGTGCCAGCATGGATGCTGAGCCAGCGATCGCAGGGACGGGCCTGGATTGTTTCATGCTTTCGTTGGTTAGCGACATCGTGCAGCCAGCGCAGACCGTGGCGGTTGGCTGTTTCAACATCGACAGTGATCCCCATCGGGCGCAGGCGAGTCATTAGTGGGATATAAAAACTGTTACGGGTGTACTGCACCATCCGTTACACCTTACCTTTAGTCTGTGCCCTGAAGGGGCGACACAGTCGGGGAGAGAAGCCCATCTCCTTGCCGAACTGCCACAGCGAAGGATGGAACCGGTGCTGACCGGTCTGATATGCGTCACGTTGCAGAACCACAGTTTTCATATTGTCATACAACACTTCGCGCGGCACACCACCAAAGAAGCGGAACGCATTACGATGGCAGGTCTCCAGCGTGTCATAACGCATATTGTCAGTGAATTCGATGTACAACATTCGGCTGTATCCGGGAACAGCAACGAACACGTGAAGCGGTGAGCGACCATTACGCATAGTGCCCCAGTCAACCTGCATCTGTCGTCCGGGTTCCGTTTCGAACCGAACAACAGGCTCCTGCTCCTGAGAAACCGAGAGAGAACGAATGAACGCCCTGAGAATGGTCATTCCGCCACGATATCCTAGGTATCTGATCTCGCGAGCGATTACCGTTGCCGGGATTTTGTAAGGATGAGCATCGGTGATGCGTTGACGAATATAATCCCGGTATTCATCCAGGAGTGAAGCAACAGCAGGTCGCGGCGTATATTTTGGCGGCTCAGATTTTGCCTGCAAATAACGTTTAACGGTATTGCGGGAGATCCCCAGTTCTCTGGCAATCGCCCGGCTACTCATTCCCTGCTTGTGCAGGATTTTAATTTTCATAACTGTCTCAAAACAGAAATGGCTGACAGATATCATGGATTTCCAGCTCCCTGCAGGTAAAGTCTGGCTATCACCGCTCGTGGACTGCTTCGATGGAAAAGTTGTGAGCTGGTCTCTCAGTACACGTCCCGACGCTGAACTGGTCAACACCATGCTGGATAATGCGGTCGAAACGTTAAATGCTGGCGAACGACCGGTGACACACAGTGACAGAGGTGGGCATTATCGCTGGCCAGGCTGGCTGGAAAGAGTGAATGCAGCAGGTCTTATTCGCTCAATGTCCCGTAAAGGATGTTCACCTGATAATGCCGCATGTGAAGGCTTTTTCGGCAGACTGAAAACGGAAATGTATTATGGGCGTAAATGGTCAGACATCACGCCAGAAAAGTTCATGCAGTAAGTGGATGCTTACTCAGATGGTATAACGAGCGGCGTATAAAATTATCGCTGGGTGCAGTCAGCCCTGAAATGTACCGCCAACAATGCGGGCTGGAATGATAAAGCAGTCTAGGAAATCGTCTGCATCCCCATAACGGTCAAACATCGTGGCGTTGACAACGTCTCTCATACACGCTCGTAAGCGGCCCTCACGGTCCGCTAACGCGGAGATACGCCCCGACTGCGGGAAACCCTTGTCGGGACCACTCCGACCGCGTACAGAGGCTCTGTCATGGCTGAAAGTGGGTATGGCTTAACAGGATGGGGTGGGTAAGGTTAAATCTGTCAATCAGTACCGGCTTACGCCGGGCTTCGGCGGTTTTATTTCTGTGCCATATGAAACAACAGTATGCCGCCTTACATGCCGCTGACGCGGCATCTGTTACTCGTCAATACGTTTGTCATTACATCTGTTCGCATTGATGAAGAAATGTTATATAAGTGATTACTGCAGGGAAACAAGAGCGACATAACGTTTATAATATCGCCAGTAACGAATGAAATAATAGGGGCAGCTTGACGTATAGTAAATTAAAAAAACAAGCGATACCGCTGTCCGCGACTTACATGACTCTGTTTTATCTGTCACAAACTGGCTTTTATTAGCATTAATAATTATAACTCTTTAACAGCGAATCAATATCTTCTCGCACTTTTAGGTTATTAATTCGAAGCACTGCGACTTCTAACTGAGATATATGGCTTTTGATCTGTTCCAGCTCTTTTATCTTTCTTTCATTTTCTCTATAAATTTCAAGCAAATACTTTAGTTTATCTTCTCGCATTACTTTCTTGCTCTGTCACTAGAATTTTAATCGTCGTAAAATATAAGGTCATTATTAAAATATTCTGGCCATATAATATAAAAGCGTTGTTTTTTAGTATGATTTTCTTAGCACCAGTACATATAATATAGAGGGAATCAGAATAAAGATTCCCTCTATGATTTTAATAACATCCAGCACAGGCTGGATTACAACAAAGTTCACAGCAGTAAAATGTGTTATTCATATTTTCTGATTTTTTTTCACTGTTGTTTTTTACAACATTACACTTTTTAGTGTCTAATGTAATTTTCTCTTTTGAAGAGTCAACTGATTCAGCTTTCTGGCTAAAAGAGGGGAAAGATAATACAGAAATAAAAATTGCCAACATTAGCTTTTTCATGTTACCTCCCGTCATGTTGTTTCACGGATATTTGAGATTAGTTAAACGGTCTTTGCAATTTTTTTATTTTTTTTTTGTGAGTTGCATCATGTTATATGTCGAGGTGTACTCGCTTTTTTATATTATTTTTATAGTGTTATATATGTTAATTGACTGGTCGTCTGGATTTTTTTTACTATTAATATCATGTTAAGTAATGGTTTTATACTTTTCTTGTTCATCGACAGGAATTTAAATCCCAAAAAGATTAAAAAAACATCACGAAACGGATGTTTCTTCGACATTCCTTGTACACCATATGAAAGGAAACGACTATCGAACGGGGCGATACTGATTGATACAAAGCATAAGTGGCGGTTTTTTGCTCCATTTCCCTGAAAATGGACGCAACTTCCCCTCTGCGGCTTTCAGCTGCATACCCACATTCGCGCCAGTGGCTCATGCATCACAACCAGATCTGCCAGACGGTAACCCCGCTTCAGCCCCGTAAAATGCATCTGACTCCCGCACAGGATGCACTTCAGCGGGGCAACTTTCAGTAACTGCTGATACATCCCTCTCCACCTGATTTTTGTCACCGACTCAATCACCACCGGACGCACTGAACCTTCCGGCTGCTTCTCCAGCCAGTTAAGCCAGAGGTTTCCCTGCTGAAAAATATCGGCAAAACGGGGAAACATCAGAAGGGCGGGGTGACTCCGTCCGGCCAGTGAACCGTGCCGCACTCCGGACAGTACATGCCGCCGGCGCTGATACCGGCAAAAATGGTTGCAAATTCCCGCTCCGTGCAGCGGGCTATTTCCGGATACCCTTCGTCATCAACACGTACAAACCAGAAGACCAGCTTTTTGTTTCCCGCATCCACAAAGAACGGAATACCCAGGTCAGCGCAGCACTCAACGGCATCGTCAAAATTATCAAAGCGCAGAACTTCTGTGTCTTCTTCGTCAAAGAAGTCATCGTCGTGAAGCTTCACGACATAGCGGGGAAGTTTGCTTCTTTGAGGTGCAGGTTTTCGTTTACGGGGTTTAGCTGAACGGGCCATATAACCACCTGAAAGACAATAACATTGTCTGTTTTTATAGCGGTAATGGCAGACCATGACAAGTTGCAGCCGTCAGGCTGCCTACTCGATACCACAACCACAGCAGAGCTGAGGCCTTCAATTCACTGATGCACCTGGCGCTCTGGCTGTCCAGCCCACATTCACGGATATTTTTTTCCGCTATTCGGGTTAGTTGCTCATAGCTGAGTGAAAACACCCTTTCTTCATCCATCCTGCACGCTCCATCTGATAATATTCTGACAGGTAAAAATCATATCTGATATGATTTTATGTAAGTTGCTTAATCATCATATTTCCTGCCCGTTCCCCGCCGCGCAGATCCGGTTTCCGGCTTATCCGGAAAACCAATGCTCCCCTCGTAAGTGATACCGTAATCTTTACCGTAAATATGAAACTGGTGCAGGTGGTCATCACCCCAGCCCTGAATGATCTGGATAATAAAATGGAGTGCAGCCAGTGATGTATCGGCTGCAATCCTCAGCCGACGCCAGACCATAGGACTGACACCACGAACAGCAATTTTAATGACGTAAACCTTCATAACTAACAGAGGCATCATTATGAAATTATGCAGGTTATTTTACCGCTGCTGGTCCCTCATTCAGTGACTGCCCCGGGGTTAATGGATGCCGGTGGTGGGTTACGTAAGCTTCAGCGAGGCAGCTCACGCCATAACGGACTATATCGTTGGATATTACAGCGCACTAAGACCGCACGAATATAACGGTGGGTTACCCCCAAACGAATCGGAAAATCGATACTGGAAAAACTCTAACGCGGTGACCAGTTTTTGTTGACCACTTCAATGCTGGATGAGAATACCTTCAGTATGAAACTTGAGTGGGTTTTCTTTGGTAACTGTAACCAAATGGTTTGCTGTAATCTGTCTGATACCTCTTTAATAAAGTTTTTGTAGCAGGGGACTCATATGAAAATCATTTGTTATCTTACAAAACAATCATCTGAGTATTATAATATAACTCATCTGTAATATGCATAAGAGTTGTAGCCAATATATTATAGTTGTTTGTGTTAGGAGGGGAGCTCCTTGCGGTAGCTTTTTGTTTTTAGATGTTTATTTTTCAAATAATATGATTTCTGTGTCTTTATTTTAATTTCTTTACCATTCTTGAATTTTATACATCTTTAAATATTATGAAATCTAATGTCTTTGATGTCATGGGAAAGGTTGCATGGTTATGGGCCTGTTCTCCGCTGCATAGAAAATGGCCTCTGTCTGTTTTTGCTATTAATGTCATACCTGCCATTCAGACAAATCAATTTGCTTTGCTGACAAAGGATGACCTTCCTGTAGCTTTTTGTAGCTGGGCCAGTTTAGATCTGGAATGCGAGGTGAAATATATAAATGATGTAACATCTTTGTATGCAAAGGACTGGATATCGGGAGAAAGGAAGTGGTTTATTGACTGGATAGCGCCATTTGGACACAACATGGACTTATATAAACACATGAGGAAAAAGTATCCTTATGAGTTATTCAGAGCAATAAGGTTAGATGAGTATGGTAAAACAGGGAAAATAGCTGAGTTTCATGGTGGGGGGATAGATAAAAAATTGGCATCAAAAATATTCAGGCAATACCATCATGAACTTATGTCTGAAGTAAAAAATAGACAAGATTTTAATTTTAATATTGAGAAAGCAAACTAATATGACAGTAAATAAAATAAAGAACATTTTCAGCAATGCGACATCGACTACAAAATCAGCATTTAATACAGCATCATCAAACGTACGTACCGCTGGAAAAAAACTCATATTATTAATACCTGATGATTATGAAGCTCAGGGCGTGGGTATTAATGAGTTGGTCAAAGCTGCTGATGAGCTTGGAATAGAAATACACCGTACTGAACGAGATGATACAGCGATTGCAAACCAGTTTTTTGGTACAGCAGAAAAAGTTTTAGGATTAACTGAACGTGGTGTTGCAATATTCGCACCACAACTTGATAAACTTCTGCAGAAGTATCAGAACGTTGGGAGTAAAATAGGCGGAACCGCTGAGAATGTAGGTAATAATCTGGGAAAAGCCGGAACAGTTCTTTCAGCACTACATAATTTTACGGGGATTGCCTTATCAGGCATGGCTCTTGATGAATTGCTGAGAAAACAACGGGGAGGAGAGGATATAAGTCAGAATGATATTGCCAAAAATAGTATTGAACTTATTAATCACCTTGTAGATACAGTATCAAGTATAAACAGTACTGTTGATTCATTTTCTGAGCAGCTTAACCAGCTTGGCTCATTTTTATCCAGTAAACCTAGCTTAAGTTCTGTTGGTGGAAAATTACAAAATTTACCTGACCTGGGCCCCTTGGGGGATGGGCTGGATGTTATCTCTGGAATTCTTTCAGCTGTATCAGCAAGCTTTATTCTGGGAAACAGTGACGCACATACAGGAACAAAAGCAGCAGCAGGTATCGAACTGACAACTCAGGTTCTGGGAAATGTTGGTAAAGCTGTTTCACAATATATTCTGGCTCAGAGAATGGCACAGGGCTTATCGACAACAGCTGCAAGTGCGGGTCTGATCACATCGGCTGTTATGCTGGCTATCAGTCCTCTTTCTTTCCTGGCTATTGCAGATAAATTTGAGCGAGCTAAGCAGCTTGAAGCATATTCTGAACGATTTAAAAAATTGAATTATGAAGGGGATGCTTTACTTGCAGCCTTTCATAAAGAAACCGGAGCTATAGATGCAGCCCTGACAACAATAAATACTGTTCTGAGTTCTGTATCTGCGGGAGTTAGTGCAGCCTCCAGTGCATCCCTCATAGGGGCCCCGATAAGCATGCTAGTGAGTGCATTAACCGGTACGATATCTGGCATTCTGGAAGCATCAAAACAGGCTATGTTTGAGCACGTTGCAGATAAATTCGCTGCTCGGATCAATGAATGGGAAAAGGAGCATGGCAAAAATTATTTTGAGAATGGCTATGATGCAAGACATGCTGCATTTTTAGAAGACTCTCTGTCTTTGCTTGCAGATTTTTCTCGTCAGCATGCAGTAGAAAGAGCTGTCGCAATAACTCAGCAACATTGGGATGAGAAGATCGGTGAACTTGCAGGTATAACCCGTAATGCTGATCGTAGTCAGAGTGGTAAGGCATATATTAATTATCTGGAGAATGGAGGGCTTTTAGAGGATCAACCGAAGGAGTTTACACAACAAGTTTTTGATCCTCAAAAAGGGACCATAGACCTTTCAACAGGTAATGTATCAAGTGTTTTGACATTTGTAAATCCACCAACATTTACCCCAGGAGAAGAAGTCAGAGAAAGAAAACAGAGTGGTAAATATGAATATATGACATCTCTTATTGTAAATGGTAAGGATACATGGTCTGTAAAAGGATTAAAAAGTCATAAAGGTGTATATGATTATTCAAATCTGATTCAGTTTGTTGAAAAGGATAATAAATACCATCAGGCGAAAATAATTTCTGAGCTCGGAGATAAAAATGATATTGTTTATTCTGGCTCAGGCTCGTCAGAAGTATTTGCTGGAGAAGGCCATGACACCGTATCTTATAATAAGACGGATGCTGGCAAACTAACAATTGATGCAACAGGAGCATCGAAACCTGGTGAGTATATAGTTTCAAAAAATATGTATGGTGACGTGAAGGTATTGCAGGAAGTCGTTAATGAACAGGAGGTGTCAGTGGGAAAGCGAACAGAGAAAATACAATATCGTGATTTTGAATTCAGAGCCGGTGGAATTTCTTATGATGTGATAGATAAGCTACATTCTGTTGAAGAACTCATCGGCGGAAAACATGATGATGAATTCAAAGGCGGTAAGTTTAATGATATATTCCATGGCGCAGATGGGAACGATTATATCGAAGGTAATTATGGTAATGATCGACTATACGGCGATGATGGGGATGATTATATATCCGGAGGACAGGGCGACGACCAGTTATTTGGTGGTAGTGGAAACGATAAATTGAGTGGAGGGGATGGTAATAATTATCTGACAGGAGGAAGCGGTAATGATGAGCTTCAGGCACACGGAGCTTATAATATTCTGTCAGGTGGCACTGGTGATGATAAACTTTATGGTGGTGGTATTGACCTTCTGGATGGAGGGGAAGGTAATGACTATCTGAATGGCGGTTTTGGTAATGATATTTATGTTTATCGGCAAAACTATGGTCATCATACAATTGCAGATGAAGGAGGTAAAGGAGATCGCCTGCACTTATCTGATATTAGCTTTGATGATATCGCATTTAAGAAAGTGGGAAATGATCTTATCATGAATAAAGCCATTAATGGTGTACTATCATTTAATGAGTCAAATGATGTCAATGGGATAACATTTAAAAACTGGTTTGCGAAAGATGCCTCAGGAGCAGATAATCATCTTGTTGAGATTATAACAGATAAAGATGGTCGTGAAATTAAATCTGATAACATACCTCATAAAAATAATGATTGGTCAGGTTATATAAAAGCTAGTTCTATAGCATCAGAAAAAAATATGGTTAATATCACCAGTGTTGCCAATGATATTAACAAAATTATTTCTTCAGTTTCAGGGTTAGATTCAGGTGATGAACGATTAGCATCTTTATATAATTTAGCCTTACATCAAAATAACACACACTCAACAATTTTAACGACAACTGTCTGAGACTAAAAGCGGAGGTGATGCCCATTCCAGGAGGAATGGGCATCGTTTTATCATGAGTAAATGTAGTTCTCATAGTAGCTTGTATACACTGATATTGCTTGCACAATATCATAATATAACTGTCAATGCTGAAACTATAAGGCATCAGTTTAATACCCACACACAAGATTTTGGGGTGACTGAATGGTTACTGGCAGCGAAATCCATTGGCTTAAAAGCAAAATATGTAGAAAAACATTTTGCCAGATTATCAATGATTCCATTACCTGCGTTGATATGGCGGGATGACGGTAAGCATTATATATTATCTCGTGTAACTAAAGATTCATCACGCTATCTTGTTTATGATCCTGAACAGCATCAGTCACAAACTTTTAGCCGGGATGAGTTCGAAAAACTGTATCAGGGAAAAGTTATTCTGGTTACGTCAAGAGCAACAGTAGTCGGAGAGTTAGCTAAATTTGATTTTTCCTGGTTTATCCCCTCTGTTGTGAAATACAGGAAGATTTTACTTGAGGTGTTAACTGTTTCTGCTTTTATTCAGTTTCTTGCGTTAATAACACCTCTTTTTTTTCAGGTTGTAATGGATAAGGTTTTAGTTCATCGGGGGTTTTCAACGTTAAATATTATTACAATGGCATTTATTATAGTGATAATTTTTGAAGTGATATTAACCGGAGCCAGAACTTATATTTTCTCTCATACGACAAGTCGTATTGACGTTGAACTGGGTGCTAAGTTATTCAGACATTTGCTTGCATTACCTGTTTCATATTTTGAAAATCGCAGGGTCGGAGAGACCGTTGCCAGAGTAAGGGAACTGGAACAAATTCGTAATTTTTTAACCGGACAAGCGTTGACATCAGTTCTTGATCTATTTTTTCTGTAATATTTTTTTGTGTCATGTGGTATTACAGCCCTCAATTAACACTGGTTATATTATTGTCACTACCTTGTTATGTTATATGGTCATTGTTTATATCACCCTTATTACGTCGACGTCTTGATGATAAATTTCTCAGGAATGCAGAAAATCAAGCTTTTCTTGTCGAGATGGTAACAGCAATAAATACAATTAAATCCATGGCAGTATCGCCACAAATGATTGCTACATGGGATAAACAACTGGCCGGGTATGTTGCTTCCAGTTTCAGGGTAAATCTGGTTGCAATGACAGGGCAGCAGGGTATACAGCTGATACAGAAAAGTGTAATGGTAATTAGTCTCTGGATGGGAGCACATCTTGTCATATCGGGAGAGATAAGCATCGGGCAGTTAATCGCGTTTAATATGCTTGCAGGTCAGGTCATTGCTCCTGTTATCAGACTGGCTCATCTTTGGCAGGATTTTCAGCAAGTTGGTATTTCTGTTGAGCGCCTTGGAGATGTATTAAATACACCGGTAGAGAAAAAGTCAGGCAGAAATATACTGCCGGAAATTCAGGGGGATATCGAATTTAAAAATGTTAGGTTTCGGTATTCTTCTGACGGCAATGTTATTTTAAATAATATTAATTTATACATATCGAAGGGGGATGTTATCGGTATAGTTGGCCGTTCTGGTTCAGGAAAAAGTACATTAACAAAACTGCTTCAGCGCTTTTATATACCAGAGACAGGACAGATTTTAATTGATGGGCATGATTTATCACTTTCTGATCCAGAATGGTTACGACGCCAGATTGGTGTTGTATTGCAGGAAAATACTCTATTAAATCGTAGTATTATCGATAATATTACATTAGCTTCTCCGACTGTATCTATGGAGCAGGCAATTGAGGCAGCCAGACTTGCAGGTGCCCATGATTTTATTACGGAACTAAAAGAAGGGTACAATACTATTGTTGGAGAACAGGGCGTTGGTCTTTCAGGAGGGCAGCGTCAACGGATCGCAATAGCCTGGGCTCTTGTTACAAATCCTCGAATTCTTATTTTTGATGAAGCAACAAGTGCTCTTGATTATGAGTCGGAAAATATAATAATGAAAAATATGTCAAGAATATGTAAGAACAGAACCGTAATTATTATTGCACACAGGTTGTCCACTGTAAAAAATGCAAAAAGAATAATTGTTATGGATAATGGTATTATTTCTGAAGATGGCACACATAAAGAGCTTATCTCCAAAAAAGACAGTTTATATGCATATTTATATCATTTGCAGGCATAATGTATGCGCTTTTACATGAAAAGTTTATGGGATTTGATTTGCCGTTATAAGGCGGTTTTTTCTGATGTCTGGAAAATTCGTCACACACTTGACGCTCCTGTCAGAGAAAAAGATGAGTATGCATTTCTTCCTGCTCACCTTGAACTCATTGAAACACCAGTATCCAGACGTTCTCATTTTGTTATATGGAGTATTTTATTATTTGTAATTATATCTCTTCTCTTATCTGTCCTTGGGAAAGTAGAAATAGTCTCAGTAGCAAATGGTAAGTTTACTCATAGTGGAAGAAGCAAAGAAATAAAACCGATAGAGAATGCAATTGTAGAAAAAATAATGGTAAAAGATGGCGCTTTTGTAAAAAAAATGATCCATTAGTTGAATTGACAGTGCCTGGTGTTGAATCTGATATTTCAAAATCAGAAGCATCTTTGTTGTATGAAAAAACAGAACAATATCGCTACGCAATTCTTTCTGAATCAATTCAAAAGAATGAGCTTCCAGAAATAAGGATAACAGATTTTCCTGGTGGAGAAGATAACGCGGGAGGTGAACATTTTCTGAGGGTTAGCTCATTAATAAAAGAACAATTCATGACATGGCAGAACAGAAAAAATCAAAAGCAGCTTACATTAAATAAAAAAGTAGTTGAACGGGATGCAGCGCTTGCTCGTGTTAGCCTGTATGAGCATCAGGTATCACATGAAGAAAAAAACTCAATGATTTTAAGTATTTGTTGAATAAAAAAGCTGTTTCTCAACATTCAGTTATGGAGCAGGAAAATAAGTATATTCAGGCAAAAAATGAACATGCAGTCTGGCTTGCACAGGTTTCTCAACTTGAAAAAGAAATAGAACTTGTGCGGGAAGAACTGGCACTGGAGACGAATATTTTCAGAAGTGAAATTATCGAGAAGCACAGAAAATCAACAGATAACATTGTGTTACTGGAGCATGAGCTTGAAAAAAACAGGCAGAGAAAAGCGTCATCTTTTATTAAAGCTCCTGTTAGTGGTACTGTTCAGGAGTTAAATATACATACAGAAGGTGGAGTTGTCACAACAGCAGAAACGCTGATGATGATTGTCCCTGATAATGACATTCTCGAAGTTACAGCGTCTGTACTTAACAAGGATATCGGTTTTATACAACCTGGACAGGAGGTAGTTATTAAAGTAGATGCATATCCATATACACGCTATGGTTACCTTACGGGGAAAGTAAAAAATATAACTGCAGATCCTGTTTCTGTTCCGGATACAGGACTTGTATTTAACGTGATTATATCTATTGATCGGAATGATATACAGGGAGAAAGAAAAAAAATTCCTGTTACAGCTGGAATGACGGTTATGGCAGAAATAAAAACAGGAGTGCGTAGTGTTATCAGCTATCTTCTTAGCCCATTAAATGAAACTATTAATGAAAGTTTACGTGAACGTTAGTATATAAATAATATATTGGCTTTTTATATGATATAGATTTCTGCAATAATCTTGTAACGATTATCTATGTTATTTAAACAAACTATGGTACAGTTTTTTATCTTTAAAAAAGAGTTAATGGAATGGATAGTATTAAATTACTTGATAAAGCTATTATCTATCCGAAGTAGCGGAAGGCGCGAACCAGTGATTCGTAGGTATGCTCAGCATCCTGTTTTGGTGCGGCGAAGACATGGAAGCGGCGGGAGAACCCCAGCGTATTAACCGCAAAGTTAACTTTGCACCGTTGCCGGCAACCTCCACCTCAACGTCGCCCCAGTCGTGCTGGAGCTGGTATCCTGGCTGAGTTTCGAAGCGAACTGTTCTTTTTGACGGACGCATTTTACGTTTGGGCTGGATGTAGTAACGCAGCATGGAACGTCCGCCCGTATAACCCATTGCCTTAATCTCCGCGAAGATAACCTCGCTATTCCAGACATTCTCTGCCAGGCGCATGTCGATGTAATCCATAAACGGTTTCAGCTTAACCATTTTGTGGCGGGTTTTTCTGGCTGGCGGTTCAGGGTATTTGAGGTAGCGTCTGACCGTCCGTTCAGAGCAACCAATCTGAGTCGCAATATCGACAATGTACGCGCCCTGCTGGCGCATTTGCTTTATCATGTAAAAGTCCTCTCTGCTCAGCATGTTGATGTCCTTTCTGGTGTGAGAACCTTAAGGAAACAACATGTTGGGTGGAGCGGACAATCCAAATGGCGAATTACCGTCTTATATCACTGGCGCTGACAATCTCAGCCACCGCGAAAATGACATCAAAAACGCCATTAACCTGATGTTCTGGGGAATATAAATGTCAGGCTCCGTTATACACAGCCAGTCTGCAGCCATGGTACCGGCAGTGTATTCTGCCGGACAGTCTCCACAACTTCCTGCTGTCATTGATTATCCGGCAGCTCTGGCACTTCGCCAGATGTCGATGGTCCATGATGAACTGCCGAAATATCTGCTGGCTCCGGAAGTGAGTGCCCTGCTCCATTACGTCCCGGATCTGCGCCGCAAGATGCTGCTGGCCACACTGTGGAACACCGGTGCGCGCATTAATGAAGCACTGGCGCTGACACGGGGGGATTTTTCGCTCGCGCCTCCGTATCCGTTTGTGCAGCTTGCGACCCTGAAACAACGGACCGAAAAGACAGCCAGAACGGCAGGAAGATCGCCGGCCGGTAAGCAGACTCACCGGCTGGTTCCGCATCTCTGATGCCTGGTACCTCAGCCAGCTGCAGACGATGGTGGCAACACTGAAAATCCCCAGGGAGCGGCGTAACTGTCGCACCGGCAGAACAGAGAAAGTGAGGATCTGGGAAGTGACGGACAGAACAGTCAGGACCTGGATTGGGGAAGCGGTTGCCGCCGCTGCTGCTGACGGTGTGACGTTCTCTGTTCTTGTCACACCACATACATTCCGCCACTCCTATGCGATGCATATGCTGTATGCCGGTATTCCACTGAAGGTCCTGCAGAGCCTGATGGGGCATAAGTCCATCAGCTCAACAGAGGTCTACACGAAGGTGTTTGCACTGGATGTGGCTGCACGGCACCGGGTGCAGTTTGCGATGCCTGAGTCCGATGCAGTGTCTATGCTCAAAAGAATTCCTTAAGCTCTGACTTTTTTAAATCCCTTTCGGATATCTCATGGATATATTATCGGTATTTCATATTCTGTTGACATGCCGGACTGGTATAGAGTAAAAAAACATCTGTTGAGTACCTCTTGGATATCCGAAAGATGTCTTTGGGGTTCTTTATGGGTATTACATTTGGATTCTGGAGATACACTATGCCTGTTATTGCTAATACGCATCCCAAAGGTGGTGTGGGTAAGACAACTTCATCCGTAAACATTGTTGGTGAAATGAAGTCTGATACAGTTGATCTGGATACTCATACTGGGCTTTCTATCATTCTGGGGCTGAGACCTGAAGGAAAAGAAATTTCCGTGAAAGTACCCAAAACAGTGGATGAGTTAATCGAAATTATGACTCCCTACAAGAACAGCGATAAGACGTTACTTATTGACTGTGGGGGATTTGACTCAGATCTTACCCGTACTGCGATTGCCTTTGCAGACTGCGTTATTGTCCCTTCAAAAGATTCCCTGACTGAGCGTATTGGTTTGATGCATTTTGATGGAGTACTGGACGAAATCAGCTCTATCATGGGGACCGATATAATTGCTCACCTGTATCTCTGTAAAGTTAATCCTAACAAGAAGAAATTCCCTAAGCTTGATGCAATCCTGCCATCGTTCAAACATCTGAAGCTGATGAAGAGCCGCATTTCTGCTCGTGCAGAATTTGAGGATGTCATTGAGACTGGGATGGGAATCACTGAGTCTGTTCATGGGCGCTATTCGGCAGGAGGTAAGGAAGTTATTGCCCTGATCGAAGAAATCAATCATCTGATTGAAAATAATAAACAGTAAGGTATATCTATTGGGTATCCATATAGTATCCTTTAGGCTTTTAATAGATATCTTTTGAGTATCTAACAAACATCCTGGGTTATCTCATGAGCAAAGCGAAATTTAGTGCACAGGCTGAAAAACTGAAAAACCTGGTGGATTCTGCCAGATTACAAACTTCTTCTTCTGCCGTAACAGCAACAGTCCCGTCTCAGCCAAATGAAGGTGCAGAGGAAGTTTCAGGTCGTCCCGTAGCTGCCAGGACGAAGGCTAAGAATCTTAAGGCCATACCGCTGTCGTATTTTGAAGCACATGCGGAACTTAAAGCGACCAGTAAAACATCTCTGGATTTTAGCTCATATATTATTGAGGCTATAAGAGAGAAGCTTGAACGTGACGGTGCAATAGGTCAATAATTCATAGGGTACCTTGAGGGTATCTGATGGGTGTCTTTTAAATGCGTTATGGGGATTCTTCAGGTACCTGAAGAGTCCCCATTAGACATCTTTCTGTATATGGTGACATGATTCGTCACCGCTTTCCTTTCCTCTCAGTTTCACCATTTCATTCCTTTTCCCTTAACCTGAACCATGATGTCAAAGATGTTTTTATATTGCATTTATGTATCACATATAACCTTCATAATGTTTTTGTATCTATGATTTCCTCGGTCTTAAAGTTGTGTGTACAATGCACATGCAATTTATCGTGTTTTTATGTTGTATTTGTCTTTTCAGAAAGACCATTTTTTCATTATAATTGAATATACATTATATGTATGAAGTATGTTTGTTTTTTCTATTTGTTTATGAGCAACGGAGACTGGTTATGAAAATCTTTATTGATGATGGTTCTACCAACATTAAACTTGCCTGGTTGGAGGATGGTGACGTGAAAACGCTAATCAGCCCTAACAGCTTTAAACCGGAATGGTCTTTTAGTTTACTGGATGATGCTGCCCCGGCTAATTACGAGATCGACGGCGAGAAGTTTTCATTTGATCCATTAAGTGCTGATGCTGTCGTAACGACTGAAACACGCTATCAGTACAGTGATGTGAATGTTGTGGCCATTCAGCATGCGCTACAGCAGACCGGCCTGAAAGCGCAGCCTGTTGATGTCATCGTCACATTGCCGATCTCTGAATACCTTGACGCCAACAATCAGAAAAATAAGCAAAACATTGAAAGAAAGAAAAAAAATGTGATGCGTGAAGTACGGGTGCAGGGGAGTGATGCATTTGTTATTCGCAGTGTTTCCGTTCTTCCTGAAAGTATTCCCGCTGGTTTCAGTGTTCTTGCGGGGCTTGAGGATGATGAATCCCTTTTGATCGTAGATCTCGGTGGTACAACTCTTGATGTGTCGCATGTTCGTAGCAAAATGACAGGGATTACAAAAACCTGGTGTGATCCGAATATCGGCGTGTCCCTGATTACATCCGGGGTTAAGGAACAGATGGCTGTACATGCTAATACAAGAGTGAGCTCATTCCAGGCTGACAATATCATTGTGCACCGTAATGAACCTGACTACCTTTCCCGTCGCATTTATAATGCTGAACAGCGTGAGTCTATCATTAATGTTATCAATGAACGGCAGAAGTTGCTTATTAAACGAGTTAATGATGTCATCAGCCGTTTCACCGACTATACACATGTAATGTGTGTTGGTGGTGGGGCTGAAATTGTGTCCGAGGCTGTGAAGAACCTGACTAGGGTTCCTGATAAGCGCTTTTATCTGAGCTCATCCCCGCAGTTTGATTTAGTCATGGGAATGATAAAAATGAAAGGTGGTGTGATTAATGAGTGATGAAAATAAATCCAGACGCTGCTCATTTGAACTTTTCCCGGATGAACGGACAGGAGATAAGATAGCAGATGAGCTCATTGCAAATGAAAAACTGAAGGAGCGGGGACGTTTCATGCGCGCGATGTTAGTTACTGGTGCGGCGTTTGCAGCTATAGATAAACGTCTTCCTTTGCTGATATCGGAGTTACTGACAGAAAATACGACTCTGGATGATATTAATAAGGTGATTTCCAGCGTAATACCAGGTGCTTTTTCGGTTGAAAAGAAATTGCTTGAATTACTGGAAAAACAATCTGGTCTCCATACGTCTGTGGATTGTAGTGCTCCTCTTACAGAGCAGAGCCTGGCGAGAAATGACGGTGAAGACCAGACCAGAAGAAACGCTGAAAATATGTTCGGAGATGACTGAACTAACCCAGCCTGGCCAGGGGAATATCTCGCCATTTAGTTGTATAACACTGACTCAACATTTCCCGTTTCATTTGCCATTCAGGGGCGGTTCCTCGCCCCGCAAACCACACTTTCCCTTTTCCCGACTGGTTCAGTTCATCGAGTGTTTTCATTAACTTTTCACTTTTTTTACGGGGCTGGATTTCATCAAATAATCCCGGCTGCGCTATACCCGATGGTGTGAAATCAGCCAGCATGACTCCTGCCTTCATATAGCGGTACCCTTCACGCCAGACATGGTTTAACGCTCTGCATGCTGCGGCAATAATGTCCCGGCTGTCCTGTGTGGGGAATGGAAGCTTTTCCACAGCGGCATTGCTGTAACAGGGGGCTTTCACTGCAAAGGGTGACGTTCGTATAAATGTCGCCACCTGCCGGCAATACTGACGCTCCCCACGTAGTTTCTCTGCGGCCCGCTCTGCATACTGAACAACAGCCTGGTGCATGGCATCTTTGTCTGTGATTCGTTCACCAAAACTGCGACTACAGACAATCTGCTGTTTTGCCGGTGGTGCTTCTTCCAGGGATATGCAGGACTCGCCGTTGAGTTCGCGTACCGTACGCTCAAGAATGACGCTGAAGTTTTTCCGGATGAATGCCGTGTTAGCCTGCGCCAGCTGCAGTGCTGTGTTAATACCCAGCGCATTCAGCTTTTCCGTCAGTCTGCGTCCTACTCCCCAGACCTCACCAACTGGCTGCAGCCCCAGTAGCTTCAAGATCCGATTACGGTTTTCTGTTGTCAGCGCGACCACACCGGAAAACTGTGGCCATTGCTTTGTTGCCCACTGTGCACTTTTAGCCAGCGTTTTTGTAGGCGCAATACCCACCCCCATGGTGAGTGTTCCCTGAGCTGATGACCAAAAACCTCCGGAGAGATGCAATGATTTATCCCCCGCAAATCAATGAATCGCCCCGGTTTTCCTGGAGAATGTTTTATCTGTGCACACGGATACTGGGTGTAAAAGAGTTCGGGTGTGATAACCCGGACTGTCATCACGTAAAGTACCTGACCTGCTCATGCGGCAGCCGTGCCTGCCCGTCCTGCGGAAAGAAGGCAACAGACCTGATCTTACCCAGCAATAGTGGACACGCAGCTAAGTGAGTAAACTTTCAGTCAGAGGTGACTCACATGACAAAAACAGTATCAACCAGCAAAAAAACACGTAAACAGCATTCGCCTGAATTTCGCAGTGAAGCCCTGAAGTATTCAGGTCACTTACAGTACCACTCACTCTCATGTATACATATATATGAAATTACAATTTCAATGATATATATCATAAAAAACCTATGTCAGATTAAGTTATAATCTTACTCTAAAGTTCAGAAATAAACATGGAAAACATACAGATAAATATGGTAGACTGGCCCCCTGAATCTCCAGACAACCAGTATCACTTAAATAAGTGATAGTCTTAATACTAGTTTTTAGACTAGTCATTGGAGAACAGATGATTGATGTCTTAGGGCCGGAGAAACGCAGACGGCGTACCACACAGGAAAAGATCGCAATTGTTCAGCAGAGCTTTGAACCGGGGATGACGGTCTCCCTCGTTGCCCGGCAACATGGTGTAGCAGCCAGCCAGTTATTTCTCTGGCGTAAGCAATACCAGGAAGGAAGTCTTACTGCTGTCGCCGCCGGAGAACAGGTTGTTCCTGCCTCTGAACTTGCTGCCGCCATGAAGCAGATTAAAGAACTCCAGCGCCTGCTCGGCAAGAAAACGATGGAAAATGAACTCCTCAAAGAAGCCGTTGAATATGGACGGGCAAAAAAGTGGATAGCGCACGCGCCCTTATTGCCCGGGGATGGGGAGTAAGCTTAGTCAGCCGTTGTCTCCGGGTGTCGCGTGCGCAGTTGCACGTCATTCTCAGACGAACCGATGACTGGATGGATGGCCGCCGCAGTCGTCACACTGATGATACGGATGTGCTTCTCCGTATACACCATGTTATCGGAGAGCTGCCCACGTATGGTTATCGTCGGGTATGGGCGCTGCTTCGCAGACAGGCAGAACTTGATGGTATGCCTGCGATCAATGCCAAACGTGTTTACCGGATCATGCGCCAGAATGCGCTGTTGCTTGAGCGAAAACCTGCTGTACCGCCATCGAAACGGGCACATACAGGCAGAGTGGCCGTGAAAGAAAGCAATCAGCGATGGTGCTCTGACGGGTTCGAGTTCTGCTGTGATAACGGAGAGAGACTGCGTGTCACGTTCGCGCTGGACTGCTGTGATCGTGAGGCACTGCACTGGGCGGTGACTACTGGCGGCTTCAACAGTGAAACAGTACAGGACGTCATGCTGGGAGCGGTGGAACGCCGCTTCGGCAACGATCTTCCGTCGTCTCCAGTGGAGTGGCTGACGGATAATGGTTCATGCTACCGGGCTAATGAAACACGCCAGTTCGCCCGGATGTTGGGACTTGAACCGAAGAACACGGCGGTGCGGAGTCCGGAGAGTAACGGAATAGCAGAGAGCTTCGTGAAAACGATAAAGCGTGACTACATCAGTATCATGCCCAAACCAGACGGGTTAACGGCAGCAAAGAACCTTGCAGAGGCGTTCGAGCATTATAACGAATGGCATCCGCATAGTGCGCTGGGTTATCGCTCGCCACGGGAATATCTGCGGCAGCGGGCTTGTAATGGGTTAAGTGATAACAGATGTCTGGAAATATAGGGGCAAATCCATATGGAAAATATATTTAAGTTTTCTCAAACTGAATTCATAAAGTCTCAACATACAGACAGAAGCATATATAATGGATTATGTTTTTTTATGTGTATTGATTATATATATAACAAATTAAACGACATAAAGTGTGATTTCATTTTTTTTAGCAAGACATATGCATTTTCCTCAAGATACAGAGGAATGTTACTTGCATATGAAAGCGGAACCATTAAAGACCCATACTTAATAAAAAACGGAAAGATACACCTAAAAAAAATAAAAGGGGGTGTAAATCCTGTTGAACTCTATAATATAAAGGATGATTCTTATATTATTAATTTATCTCTTTCAAATGGTACAATGTCACATACTACAGCATTTATAAAAAATGGTCGGCATTCTTTATTCTTTGATCCAAATTTTGGTGAATATCTTGTAGGAAATAAGATGGAGCTTATAAACTTTTTAAAACAGAAATATAAAGGTTATTATAATTTAGATAATATATCACTATATTCGGCTAAATCCATTGATGGACGGAGAATACTGAACAGTAACTGTTGACGGCAATCACATAGTTTCAGCTTGGCTGACGTCGATATTCCCTTGGTGGAGCCTGTACATAGATTTGTGTAATTGCCTGATTTTGATATGTTCAATCCAGCATCAAATGAAGGTTAATTTATGGACGAAAAACAGTTACAGGCTCTGGCTAACGAACTGGCCAAAAACCTCAAAACCCCTGAAGACCTCAGTCAGTTTGATCGGCTGCTAAAAAAGCTCAGCGTTGAAGCCGCTCTCAATGCAGAGATGACACACCATCTTGGGTATGAGAAAAATCAGTCCAGACCAGGAGCTAACTCCCGCAACGGTTATTCCACAAAGACCGTTATCACAGGCGACGGTCCACTGGAACTGCGTACTCCGCGCGATCGTGACGGTACCTTCGAACCACAACTGGTAAAGAAAAATCAGACCCGTATTACCGGGATGGATAACCAGCTCCTCTCGTTGTATGCCAAAGGGATGACCACCCGTGAGATAGCCGCTGCGTTCAAAGAACGTAAGCGGCTCGCCAGAACCGTATTGATATTTACTGAGAGCTCAGATCAAGGGGTTCCAGCCGGAAACCTAGATTTTTCCGCGACCAGTAACGGCGTGGGTTGTATCCTTGCTGGAAGTTCTCAGTACACGCTCGTAAGCGGCCCTCACGGCCCGCTAACGCGGAGATACGCCCCGACTTCGGGTAAACCCTCGTCGGGACCACTCCGACCGCGCACAGAAACGGGGATGCGGACGATTTCTTGGACTGCTTTATCATTCCAGTCCGCATTGTTGGCGGTACGTTTTGGGACTGACGGCACCCAGCGATAATTTTATACGCCGCTCGTTATACCATCTGATGTAAGCATCCACTTGCTGCATGAACTTTTCTGGCGTGATGCCCGACCATTTACGCCCATAATACATTTCCGTTTTCAGTCTGCCAAAAAAGCCTTCGCATGCGGCATTATCAGGTGAACATCCTTTACGGGACATTGAGCGAATAAGACCTGCTGCATTCACTCTTTCCAGCCAGCCTGGCCAGCGATAATGCCCACCTCTGTCACTGTGTATCACCGGTCGTTCGCCAGCATTTAACGTTTCGACCGCATTATCCAGCATGGTGTTGACCAGTTCAGCGTCGGGACGTGTACTGAGAGACCAGCTCACAACTTTTCCATCGAAGCAGTCCACGAGCGGTGATAGCCAGACTTTACCTGCAGGGAGCTGGAACTCCGTGATATCTGTCAGCCATTTCTGATTAGGTTGCTCCGCCTTAAAATCTCTGGCGATAAGGTTATCCGGAGCCGGTCCGATTTCTCCGCAATATGAGCTGTAGCGGCGACGACGGTTACGGCTGACGACAAGCTGTTCCTCCACCATAAGTCTGCGTACAACCTTTTCTGATAGCCGAACCCCCTCATGCCTGAGCATCGCATGCAGGCGACGATAGCCATAACACTGGTAATTACTGTTAAAGATATCTGTCAGCATCGTACGTATCGTGGCGTATTTATCACCGGCTTTCAGTGCAGCCCGGTGATAAAAATAACTGCTACGGGCAAGGCCCAGAACATGCAGTAATTCTGTCAGGGGATATGTTTGTCTCAGGGCATCAGCTATCTTTGTTTTTTCTCTGTTGTTCATGCGTATTACCGTGAAGGAGATCGGTTATTGAGTGATTTCCTTCCATGAAAATACGCCCCCGGTACTGTACAACAGTAAAAGGCCTCATAAATCTCCCGAATTACTGAAACCAGCAGAATATATTTTACGTGAGAATAAAAATCGCAATATGTGGTGGAACGTTCTGTACAAGACAGGATGAAATAACTTGCTCAGATTAATTATTCTTATGTGGAACAATTACGTTTTCCGGGCGTATCCTTTTAACGACACACGGAATAAAAAAATCCCCACAAAAAGTGGGGGGCTCCAAGAGAAACAACAATTACAGGTGCGTTGGTCATATTCGAATAACGATGAATCAGCTACGCTGAAACAAAAATTTAACCGTACAGTCCACTGATTTCAATACTTAACTTAAGTTCCTGGCGTATAATTAATACGCATCAACAAACTCACACCAGACAAAACAACCATTCGATCAAACAGAAACAAGAATAACCATCTGCACAATACTTTAAAGACATATACATTTACCCATTAACCCCATCATGTTTATACGATTATTTTTTTGCAAGATGGATCACATTTTTAATAAAAACACAAAAAACTTATCTCTTATCAGTTGATACGCAGAAACTATGGCAGAGTACATGGTCAATAAATAACTAAAAATACCCTGATCAATATCACAAAGTTTTCACAATTAATATTAATCTATTGCAAAAAAGGAGTGGGTGATTTATAAGTGGAAATGTAACAACCTCCTCTATAGTTCGATTAGTTTAAAGTGCAACATACACTGAGCATTCATTTGTTCTCTTGCCCCTGTGTTACCAGGGGTTTTTTATACTCATAACAAACCGAAGAGTTATCAGTCACTATAAGCAAAGCACCAGTAAGACAATAAGTTAAAAAACAAACACCAGAAGACATGATTTGCATATTATTTCGCAACAGAAGCTTCCCCCCATTATTCTGGACATGAAAAAACAAAACTTGTAACATGCATTAATGCGATTCTGGTACTGTATGTCAGGGGTAATGATGTAAATGGTGGTGCCGGAATCGCATCTTTATTTTATTATTTATTCCGGAAATAAAAAAAGCCCTCTGAGAGCATACAGAGGGGGTAAGGAATGATTCAGTCAGAATAATGAGTCCTTAGTATTTATATTCATTTAATACAACATTATTCAACAAGATACAATATTAAACCCTAAGATTTGTGAGCTGAAACCTTAAAGCTGAATTCATTTGTATATCTGCCGCACTGAACATTGAGGCGAAGTACGGCAGATTTAATACGTTGCGTGCAACATTTTCACGTTATACAAACATCTGCGAAGTTATTTCTTCTTAACGTCCCCACTGCCAACGTTTTTTCTGACTTACTGACTCATAAATAATAGTGACAAACACCCGCTCTCACACCATTGTCAGTGCTGGTGATTCAGGACGGTAACCGGAGTTTACCCGAAAAACGTAATCTATGGTCACTATCGTTTTTTAGTAACACCGGTATTGAAGATAAGCTGACAACCTGTATCTGTCGTGGTAAAGATGAAATCTGGTAAACCATGTCAGGAGTGTTTTTTATCCCGTTCTCTTTTGATACTTAGCACTACTGAACGTCATCGACAGAGGAGCAGTTCATGATTTTCTTTTCCGGGTTTCCGTTTATTAAAAACCCCTGTCGATGCCCCTATTGATAAATTTTTTTCGGACAATATGTCTGCCACAGGGACAACGAAAAGACATCCTCCTGAGATAGTTTTTTGTAATTCTTCCAGAAGATAAGATTATTTCGTACATCTGGCATGTACCGGTGTCTGTATAACCATCGCAACTCACTTGCTGTAACACTTCTTCCGTGTCCATCGGTTTTACTGGCAACAGAGGATAAATCAAGACCATCAATAAAAAAATGCACTTTTTTTCTCAGTACAAGCAACTGATATTCAAGTCCACACTTGCTTGTTTTTTTAAATACATTAACTCTGTTTTTGAATGTGTTTGAAATAAACAATACAGAGACATTATATCTGTCGTGCATTGATATGTAATTTAAAAACCCCACGGACCTGTTATTTGTGTTTTTTACGGCAAATCGGGTATCCGCGTAACTCCATACATCATTTGTTAAATCAGCCTGAATGATATACTGATAGTTTCTGCGCTTAATCAGATGGAGCTGTATTTCTTTTATGATAATGGCAATACCAAAAATGAGCTCTCCATCAGAAAACTCATCATCAATTTCTTTATATTTGTTTTTTACAAAAAAACGCTTCATATTAAATCACCAGACAATAATTCAGAAACAGCTTCCGGGCAACACAGATGGTAACATGCGTTTTTAAAACATAACAAGACAACAGAATAAATGTTTTTCTGTGGATTTTCCCCTGTATTTCCAGGCACCTGTTATCACTTAATTCATTACTGGTCCGCTGCCTCAGATATTCCCGTGGCGAGCGATAACCCATCACACTATGAGGATGCCATTCGTTATCATTCCCGAACGCCCCTGCAAGGTTCTTTGCTGCGGTTAACCCGTCAGGTTTGGGCATGATACTGATGTAGTCACGCTTTATCGTTTTCACTAAGCTTTCTGTTGTTCCGTTACTCTCCGGACTCCGCACCACCGTGTTCTTCAGTTCAGGCTGGATAATTTCAGATAAGGCTCTT
Source organism: Escherichia sp. KS167_9B (assembly GCF_030295215.1). NCBI lineage: Bacteria > Pseudomonadati > Pseudomonadota > Gammaproteobacteria > Enterobacterales > Enterobacteriaceae > Escherichia > Escherichia sp. KS167_9B. The sequence continues at coordinate 141,955 of NZ_AP025755.1, read as the reverse complement.
CCCCGAATATACTCCTGCTGCAGTGTAACCTGCCGTATGGCATCAGGACACTCACGATAATTAGCCCGGATACGGGGATTGGTCAGGGAATCCAGTTTATTCAGCCCGGCATCTTCAATAAGAGACTGGAGTAAACGGGAAAGGCGCGGACGTTTCTTGCGAACGGAGGAGCGCTCACCATCATGGTAAGCAGAGCGAGCCTGCAGTCTGATAACGGAATTACGGTCATCAGGTGGTAAAAAGTTTCTGTTATTTATACGGGAGCACGGGATGCCGGCCTGTTCCGGAGGAGGTTTCCTCTTCATTTCCGGAAAACTGACGATACATGGGGCATTCAGGCGCATGCTCATGGTTAAAACTGGACAGATAAAGAGTTCCCGTGTTTCTCGATGTCTTTTTTTCTTTGAACTACTATTCGATGACCTTCGGACGACATCCAGACAGCCGCAAGCAAAAAACATGGTCTGGCAGTGATAAGGGGTCGCTGACATTGAGAACGACAAGTTCAATCCTGTGTGTAATCGCCAGCTTCATTGCTGCCGGAAAAAATCAAATCTCAATCACTGAACTGGTTATCCTGTCCGGTATTAGTCGACAGAGTGTTAAGCGGGCAATTCAGACGCTGGAACAGGCAGGGCAAATCACCGTTACCAGAACAACCACCAACGGCAGGCATGAAGCCAACGCCTACTACCTGCCTGACCAGGATTAGAGAGGTAGTTGCTGCTGCCGCTGTGTCAACGCCACTGTCTTTGAGAGTTGCCATTTTTTCATGCCCGCTAATGTCTGTCATACACGCTCGTAAGCGGCCCTGACGGCCCGCTTACGCGGAGATACGCCCCGACTTCGGGTAAACCCTTGTCGGGACCACTCCGACCGCGCACAGAAGCTCTGTCATGGCTGAAAGTGGGTATGGCTTAACAGGATGGGGTGGGTAAGGTTAAATCTGTCAATCAGTACCGGCTTACGCCGGGCTTCGGCGGTTTTATTTCTGTGCCATATGAAACAACGGAGTGCCGCCTTACATGCGTTGGCGCGCATTATTTGCCTTGTTCCGCCTGAATGTAATCACTATGATTAAATGTGATTAACAACTAATCGGATATGCAAATGAAAAACAATACCGCACAAGCAACAAAAGTAATTACCGCGCATGTGCCATTACTTATGGCTGATAAAGTCGACCAGATGGCCGCCAGACTGGAACGGTCCCGGGGCTGGATTATCAAACAGGCGCTTTCTGCATGGATTGCCCAGGAGGAGGAGCGTAATCGCCTGACGCTGGAAGCACTGGACGATGTGACATCCGGACGGGTTATCGACCATCAGGCTGTACAGGCCTGGGCGGACAGCCTCGATACTGACAATTCGTTACCGGTGCCTCGCTGATGGAACTGAAGTGGACCAGTAAGGCGCTTTCTGATTTGGCGCGGTTATATGATTTTCTGGCGCTGGCCAGTAAACCAGCTGCAGCCAGAACGGTGCAGTCCCTGACACAGGCACCGATCATTCTGTTAACTCATCCACGTATGGGAGAACAGTTGTTTCAGTTTGAACCCAGGGAGGTCAGACGGATTTTTGCTGGTGAGTACGAAATCCGTTACGAACTTACTGGTCAGACTATTTATGTATTGCGCCTGTGGCACACACGAGAAAACAGGTAGATTGTGTGTGAGGACAACTTAACATAGCCTGCAGATATTAATTCTGGAAAATTATTATCAGGCCAGATATTTTGTATTCCATTAAATAATCTTGTAGGAGATAAAATGAATTACGATGAAATAACGAAAATTACCGCTGAACGTATTAGCGACTATATGACTGAAGCAGTTAATACAGACTCTATAGCCGTTGCGGAAATGTTTCATAACGCTGCATGGGGAGTGCGAACATTGTGGTTTGAACTCGTCACAAAAATAGATATAGATATACATAAAAAGAACAGGTATGCGCGTTATGATCTTAGAAGGAAAATCGAAATGCAACATGAAGAGTTTCAGAAAATGACAGAGCGCGAGCAAGTACCTTTATTGGAATCGCCAGAATGATGTTCAGCGGCTTCGCCCAGGTATTTTCTTTCGCCCCTTCTATGCCCTGCAGGACATTGTATAAATGTAACTCTGTCATACATGTTCGTAAGCGGCCCTCACGGCCCGACTGCGGGTAAATCCTTCAACCGCGTACAGCTCATTTTCATTGCTGTACAGACCGTATAGCCTTGCAGGACAGGAGGAACTGGAGAATATCTAGTCCCTTTAATGCGGGAATTCATTTTATTCACCTTTAATTTGTGGATTCACAATGAGGTAACTTGTGCCGTGTTCATCGTTCATTTCTATGGCATCAAATCCAAGGTAAGTGGCTACACGACCACGCAGGCGTTGCAATTACCATGAGTATGCTCCCCTAATATCGCTGCCGAGGCGTGGCGAGAGAATATCTGCAAAATCCTCGATATCTGAATTGTTATCCCACATGACGTGATCTGCTATTTCCTCTACGTCAGCAGTATCCAGTTCGTTATGTAAGAAGGCATAAACCTCTTGAAAATGAGCATCAAGATCACGGGATTTGGCTATTTTATCATCATCAACATGGTATATGAATACGGTGTTTCCGTGACTGGCAGCAATATCGCGCTCCGGGCTGGCAAATAACCCATCAAAAACGTTATTGCCAGACATTGCGAACTCACCAATTTTGATTATTGGAGCCACTTTTTCATAAGTTCCGTGGAATAATTTCATAATAACGACCCTGTTTATTTTATGTAATGACTGGCAAGAAAATAACTTGATTAAGTTCCCTTTATCCAGCCTGATAGTGGATAAAGGAAACGCAATCATAATTTAATTAGTTTATTAACTTCATCGCATTCTTTTTTGTCTCCTCATCACTTTTTTGCTCCGGTTGTGAAGAGGACTGAATGATTGTTGAAAAATTTAAATTGGCCATCTCTTTTGGAAATAGCGATCTCAATATATTCACGATATCCGAAAATGTGGTTTCTTTCGTCAGTAGTTCACATAAAAGGAATGGGGTCCTGGGGTCTTGCCTGTATAAGGCCAGACCTGCAGTCAGTGCGGCCCGGTTAAGTCGGCTACGTTCTCCTTGGGGGATACTGTCCAGTGTATCACAAACAATTTTATCTGTTTGATTTACATCTGGATTTAGTTTGAATGCAATGGTTCTGCGCTTGTCCATCATTAATTACCTATGAGATACATACCGTTAACTAAATCATATTGAGAGTTATTGGTTTTGAAAAAACGTTCATCACGAATCTGTGTGTGTTTTTTTACTGCATCGCATATTAATTCTGCGCCACCGCCTATAACCATAACATGCGTATAACCAGAAAATTCATTGAGCGTATTTAATACACGTTGCTCAAGTTTACGAAGTGCTTCATTCATTGCTTCGGTGACTATTGATATTTTGTTCTCATCATTAATTCGTTGCTTCAGATAGTTGTTGTCTTTTCTGTGAATAATTATATCGTCAGCAAGATAGCTACTTCCTTTTGTTCTCGCAAGAGAAAGGGCATCTTTTACTGCCGATGTGACCAGAGATACACCAAGAAATGAGTCTCCGTATATTTTACTGATCCCTGATAATTTCCCCATTACCTGAGAAATATCTAATGTGGTGCCCCCGAGGTCTATAATTAATAAAGAATCTAACTCATCCAGTTCTTGTAGAACTTCATAACCTGCTGGTATAGATTCAGGCATGACTTTTACATCTTTTATTGTGAATGTATCCCCACCATTTAATGTAATTTTTTTCCGGAAGTTTGCTTTCTTACGCTCAATATTTTCCGTATTGGGTTGGTTATTCCTGTCGTAATATTCTGTCAGAGGAAGTGTGCAAACAATATCCACTTCGCTTACCGGCAGACCACTGGTCAGTAAGGCGTGATGCACCGCAACGACATTAACGTCGCTGTATTGCCATGCGATATTGGTTGTGACTACAGCATCCGGGCTGATTGGATCAAATGAATACTGTTCGCCGTTCAGTGTGTAGTTAAAGACCTTTTTATCACCAAAAGAGACTGCCCACTCGCGTTTGAAGCTGTTCGGGCTAATGTGCTGTTTAATTGTTCCGTCGCTTTCCTGCCACTGTAGTTTGATGTTTGTTGAACCGTCATCAATGAATACCAACATTTATAAAACTCCTTATGGTGTTTTTTTTGGTGTTTATTTGGGGGTGTTTTGGGTTTTAAGTGGGTTTATTTGTCAAGTTTACCCCATTTAAACCATCAATCAATGATTGTTTGTCTTGTTTTTGGTGTTTTGTTGGGGTTGTTGTGGGTTATTTTGGGGTTTTCTTGGCAAGTAACAAAAGATGTCGCCGGGCTCCTCTTTTTACTGCGCCGGCTGACGCGGCGCGGCAGGAACGCTGCCTGTGGTCAGTGTCCCGCGTCCGGCGGGCACGGGACGGGCGCTTTTACCGCTCCCGGCTGGCGTCGGTGACAGTGTACGCCAGCCTGTCGCCCTTTTCTGATGAACGCCCTTCAAGCCGCTTTCGCGGCATATTCTCGCCGTCAAAAAGACGACGGCTGCGATATTCCACGGTCGGCCTGACCCGTTACCGGACGCGGTGAACAGCCCACAGGCAGCGGGGAACGGGCACCACAGGGGGGCCCTCCTGGTGCCCTCTGTAAGAGAAGGAGAGTGCTGTTATGTCCCGTTTTATTCTGGGTGACTGCGTGCGAGTTATGGCCACGTTTCCGGACAATGTTGTCGATTTCATCATCACCGACCCACCTTATCTGGTCGGTTTCTGCGACCGTTCCGGCCGTACTCTTGCCGGTGACAGAACTGACGAGTGGCTTCAACCAGCCTGCAATGAAATGTACCGCGTGCTCAAAAAAGACGCGCTGATGGTCAGCTTCTACGGCTGGAACCGTATTGACCGCTTTATGGCGGCCTGGAAACGCGCCGGATTCAGCGTGGTAGGGCACCTTGTGTTCACCAAAAACTACACATCCAAATCTGCGTATGTCGCGTACCGCCACGAATGCGCCTACATCCTGGCAAAAGGGCGTCCGGCGCTGCCTCAGAAACCCTTACCGGATGTGCAGGGCTGGAAATATTCAGGCAATCGTCATCACCCGACGGAAAAGCCTGTTAGCAGCCTGCAACCGCTGATTGAGAGCTTCACACACCCGAACGCTATTGTGCTGGACCCTTTTGCAGGCAGCGGCTCAACCTGCGTTGCCGCCCTCCGGTCCGGACGCCGGTATATCGGTATCGAGCTGCTTGAGCAGTATCACCGTGCCGGACAGCAACGACTGGCTGCCGTTCAACGGGCCATGCAGCAGGGGGCCGCGAATGATGACTGGTTTATGCCGGAGGCTGCGTAAATGAATTATGCCGGACACGAAAAACTTCGCGCCGAAGTGGCGGAGGTGGCCAGTGCCATGTGCGACCTGCGTACAACCATGAATGAGATGGAGCAGCGGTACAGCTTTAATGCCGACACCCTGCCGGAACGTCTGGTGCGTCAGACGCTGTTTCGCGCAAACCGCCTCTTGATGGAAGCATATACCGAAATTCTGGAACTGGATTCCTGCTTCAAAGATTGAGGGGAGAGAGTATGTACGGACATGCGAAATACTCTGCCGGGAGCTGGTAGCAAAGTATCCGGGAGACACGCCGCTGATGCTGGTTGTCTGGTCCCCGGAAGAGATTCAGGCACTGGCTGACGGAATGGATATTTCCCTGACCGATCATGAAATCAGGACTGTCCTGGCGCGCCTGGAGGACATCCCGGAAGACCAGCGGATTGAGTCCGGTATTTCTTCCGGTGCGGCGATGGAGATTATCAGCAACGTGAGCGAAAACCGCCAGGTGACCGTCCCTGCTGAACTGCTGGCGTCCCTGATTCAGACCGCTGAACAGGCACTGTGGAAACGTGAATGGGCCGCCCGGAATGCATTACCCGCCGTCAGACGGTGGTTATTCAGGCCCGCGCCCTGCGGAAAAACAACACACACGAAAACGACTGATGTTATCGCCGCCTGCGGGTGGCGATTCAGGGAGACCATGAATCATGAACGAAACGCTGAATGCACTGATTTGTCGCCACGCCCGTAACCTGCTGCTGGCGCAGGGCTGGCCGGAAGAGACGGATGTTGACCAGCGAAATCCGAACTATCCGGGCTGGATCAGCATTTACGTGCGGCTGGATGCGTCCCGGCTGGCGACGTTACTCGTTAACCGCCACGATGGCGTGCTGCCGCCGCACCTGGCCTCCGCCATTCACAAACTGACCGGAACCGGGGCGGAACTGGTACTGTCCGGCAGTCAGTGGCAGTCGCTGCCGGTACTTCCGGCAGACGGAACGCAGGTGTCTTTCCCGTATGCGGGTGAATGGCTGACCGAAGACGAAATCAGGGCAGTTCTTGATGCGGTGCACGATGCGGTACGAAGCATCTGTTACCAGGTGGCAGAAGATGCGCGGCGTATCCGGGCGGCGCTGACCACCACCGGTCAGACGTTGCTGATCCGCCAGACGCGCCGCTTTCGCCTGGTCGTGAAGGAAAGCGATCACCCCTGCTGGCTCGATGAAGATGACGAAAACCTGCCCGTGGTGCTCGATGCCATCGTGAACCGGGGAGCACGTTTTTCGTCGGTGGAAATGTACCTGGTCAGCGATTGTATTGAGCATATCCTGTCCAGTGGGCTGGCCTGCGATGTGCTGCGTATACCGGATGAACCGCCCCGCCGCTGGTTTGACCGTGGTGTTCTGCGGGAGGTGGTCCGGGAAGCCCGGGCCGAAATCCGCAGCATGGCGGATGCCCTGGCAAAAATCCGGAAATGATGACGTTGGCGGGGTAAATCCCCGCCTTTTTCCTGCCGGTCCCCGGACAGAGCACAAAGGAAGTCGCCGCCGGCTCCGCTTTACCCGGCCATGCAGGGCATGGCCTTGTGGTTTTTCAGTTATGTGGCCTCAGCGTCGTGTGCGGGCTGTGCCGTGCCTCCATCTTAGCCGGGCTGGCAGGGATGCAAGGGTACGCTTCGCCGCTGCGGTCACCCGGTCCCTCCTTCCCGTCTGCCGTGATTTTCCGGTCGTTCACCCGCTCAGATTTCGCGGTCTCACCCTCCAACTCCCGCCAGCCGTGTGCGTCAGGCTGCGGCTTCCCTTGCGCCCTGTGCATCCCCGCCTTATCGCCCGGCTTTTATGGAGGCACGGCACCGCCCGGTGTCGCGGAATATGTGAACAACGGAGGAAAACATCATGCAGTATGCGAAACCTGTCACTCTGTACGTTGAAGAGTGTGACCGTCTCTCCTTTCTGCCTTACCTGTTTGGCAACGATTTTCTGTATGCCGAGGCGTATGTGTACGCGCTGGCGCAAAAAATGATGCCGGAATATCAGGGAGGCTTCTGGCATTTCATCCGCCTGCCGGACGGTGGCGGTTACATGATGCCGGATGGCGACCGTTTTCATCTGGTCAACGGTGAAAACTGGTTTGACCGCACTGTGAGTGCTGATGCCGCAGGTATCATCCTGACTTCCCTTGTGATTAACCGCCAGTTGTGGCTGTACCACGACAGCGGGGATGCGGGACTGACACACCTTTACCGGATGCGCGATGCGCAGTTGTGGAGCCACATCGAATTTCACCCCGAATGCAACGCGATTTACGCGGCACTGGACTGATTAACGGACGGGGCGGCAATGCCGCCCCTGTAAAGGAGACGAGAACATGTACTGTACTGTTAAAGAAGTTATCCGCGATGTACTGGATACAGACGTGCCGGACAGTGAATGCGTTTTTGCCGTGGTGCTGACCCGCGGGGATGTGCGCCACATAGCCCGGGACTGGAACCTGTCAGACGATGAGCTGGAAACCGTCATGCAGCGGCTGGACGATGCTTTTGTATATGGCGCATGTGACAGAGTTGTTTCCGATATTGTCAATGAACTGATGGAGGAAAAGCGCGTAAACCGTCTTGTAACAGTCCCTGCGGTGCTGCTGGAAAAAGTGATGGTGATGGCTGGTAGTGAAATTTATCGCCTCCATGCTGTAGGGAGCGAGAACGGGGGCGACGGTGACGCATTTGTCAGGGAAGAACGTGAGATTATGCGGGTGATGCGTCAGGCGCTGGACGGGGAGAACGGGTAATGAATATCAGCACGGAAACCCGCGAAATTCTGCGTAATTACAGGGCCGTGATTAATGCGCGGCGTCGTGAAATGGGGCAGAAACCGCTCACCACCGCGCAGATTGTTGATGAAATCTGTGATTTTGTGGCGAATCAGCAGGCGGTTTTCCTCGGTGGTCACTACATCCTTCAGGGCAGCAGGCACAGGTGATACAGGGGCAGGCGGTGGAGGCCGCCTGTCAGCCCGCGCGAAAACCCCTGGCAGGCTGGCGCCTGCCGGAAGGGAAGCGGGCCACGCTGGCGCGTAGCCCGTTACCCTTCCCGTTTGTGATGTGTCCGGAATATTTTTTTCTGATGTTATTTTTCTGTGGTTACCGTGCCTGTTACTGTTCTTCTTCTTCCTCTTCTTATTTCCGTTCCTCTCCTGTTTATGGCTTTCCCGGGCGTCCCCCTGGCGGGGCGGGCTGTCGTGAACGGAGCCAGCGGAGCTGTCTCCGCCCTGGCGGGCTTCCACCCCTGACGCGAAACCCTGGCTTGCAGCGACCGTTCCGGTCGCGCCGCCTCTGTCGCGCCGTGGCCTGCGCTCCCGGCATCCCGGCAAAAAGACACCGGGATGTAAGGCGCAACGCCGTTTCGCGCACGCGCTTCACGTCGTTGCGGCGGGTCCCTGCTCATTGCCTGCCTGGTGCCACACACCCGTATGAGTCCCTGTCGCCGGGGGCATAGACAGCCACAACCTGCCGCACTGACTGTCCAGGGTAAATGAACAGCCCACAAAATTTTTTACCCAAAACCCGGTAAAAAATTTTGCGTTCTGCCCAGGACAGGTGCGTCAGGCCGTGGCAGTGATGCCCCTTGCGGCGAAGGTTCTCAAACGGGTGAAGTTCATACCACAGGGAATACAGCAGCAGGTTCCCGCGAAACGTCAAAACCGCGGCTCCCGAAACTCAACGGGTGATGTTCTTTAAAAATCAGGATTTATTTAAGGCTCCGGCAATACGCATTTATTCGCTCTGTCAGTCATCCGGCTGGCAGGTAATGAGAACGCAGGAACAGAAGGAGGAAAACACCGGAGAACGTCAGACGCAGATATGAAAAAAGCAGGTCCGGGACCTGCTTAATCCACGCCGTAGAAATCGCCGCAATCGATTTTCACGGCTTCACTAACCTGTGCCATAAGGAGATTCATTTATGACAGTCAGTATTGTTTCACCTTCCGCAGCGGCTGTAAAGCCCCGCCGTCATCCCCGTTTCAGACGCGAAGACATCCCCGCGCCGGAAATTGCCCCCGTGCTGAAAGCCTTCGGGCGACACATAGCCCGGAGTTTTCACCGGGGGCGTGGTGTACACATCCCCGCCATGAAAAACACGGCCTTCGGGCAGGTGCTCCGCACACTCGAACTGAAACGCGCTTTTAACTGATGAGGTGAGCCGCCCCGCGAGGGGCGGCAACAGACGGAAGGAGAACATTTTATGACATTAGCAGCAATCACCATGACCGCCCCGGAAGCCGCCAGCCCTGTGCAGATGTACCGCGCGACCTACTCACCGGATGACAACAAACTGCGCCTGTATGCCGCGTCACGTCTTGACCCGGAGACGTATAAAAAAGTTCATGATGCCGGTTTCCGCTGGGCACCCAAACAGGCGCTGTTTGTGGCGCCAGCCTGGACACCGGGCCGGGAAGACGTGCTCCTCTCACTTGCCGGAGAGATTGAGGATGAAGACAGCACGCTCGCTGAACGTCAGGAAGCACGGGCGGAGCGGTTTACCGGATACAGCGGAAAGCGGGCCAGTGAATCCGCACAGGCACTTGATGAAGTGGAAAGACTGGCCGCGATGATCCCGCCCGGTCAGCCCATTCTTGTGGGGCATCACAGTGAACGCCGCGCCCGTCGTGATGCGCAGCGTATTGAAAACGGCATGAAACGTGCCGTGATGCTCTTTGAACGTGCGGAATACTGGGAAGAGCGGGCGCGGTCGGCACTGCTTCACGCGAAGTATAAAGAACGTCCGGACGTTCGCTGGCGTCGTATCAAAAAAATCGAAGCTGATTTGCGCAAGTCTGAAAAGACCATCGCGCAGTCGCAGAAATATCTGACGATGTGGCGGGCTGAATCGCTGGATCTGAATATGGCAAAACTCATCAGCAGTCATGACCATATCAGCGCCTGTTTCCCGCTGGATACGTATCCGCGCCCGGCAGAAAAAAGCCAGTATGAAGGAAGTCGATCGTTATGGTCGGCCCTGGATGATGACATTATCACCACGGAGCAGGCCCGCGAAATTGCGATCCGCTGTCATGAACGGCAGATTCAGCGTCAGCAACGCTGGGTTAACCACTATCAGAACCGCCTGATCTATGAGCGTGCCATGCTGGACGAAAGCGGCGGCGTGGTTACCCGGACACAGGATTTTGAGCCGGGCGGGCAGGTTTTCAGCCGGGGCGAGTGGCTGACCATCATCCGTGTGAACAAAAGCAACGGGGCGGTGAGTTCAGTCACAACGCCAAATTACAGTTTTCTCGGGTACAGCGGCACGATGAAAGTGACGCCCGATCGCATCACGGACTACAAAGCACCATCGGCAGAAGAGGCCGCCGTCGCCAGACAGGCCGCGAAGCGCCCGCCTGTTGTCAACTATCCGGGAGAAGGTTTCCGGGAAATGACAAAGGCACAGTGGGCTGCCCTGCCCCGGGACTGTAAGGCCGTGCGCAGTGTGGCAGAGGCAGAAGACCACGGGGCATATCGTTACCGCCGCACAATGGACAATAATTTCCGCCTGGTGAATGTGTATATCACCGACATGAAAATCACGGAAATCCCGCAGAAATAAGGCTTATCCCCGGGGAAAAGCCCCGGGGTATGACGGAGATAATGACATGCACAGTCAGTTAAGAGAACGTATCCGGCTGATGCGCGTAAGGCTGGATAACGCCGCGCCGGTTGCTGAAATCCGGGCTGAATCTCAGCTTTTTGTGACACCTGCCCCGGTCTGTAAGCGCCTGGTGACACTGGCGGAGATCAGCAACCGTGATCACATTCTGGAACCCTCTGCCGGCACCGGAGCCATACTGCGGGCGATTCGGGATACCGCGCCGGGGGCCATGTGTGATGCGGTGGAGATTAACAGCGGACTGGTCCGGTATCTGCGGGAAAATTTTAACGGTGTCAGGGTGCAGCATGGTGACTTCATGGAATGGCAGCCGGCGCAGTATTACAGCCGGATTATTATGAATCCGCCGTTCAGTCACGGGCAGGATATCCGGCATATCCTGCGGGCTTTTTCCCTGTTGCGTCCGGGGGGCGTGCTGGTTGCCGTCTGTCTGAACGGGCCGCGCCAGCAGGAGAAGCTGTTACCGTTTTCTGACGTCCGCGAGGAGCTGCCACGCGGTACGTTTGCTTATACCCGTGTTCCGACGATGATTATTCGTCTGCGTGCCTGATGACGCCGGGCAGGCGGGAGGATAAATGCCTGTCTGCCCGCGCCGGGAAAAAACCGCGCGCCGGCGGCGCTGAAAGGGGCCGCGCTGACGCGCCGCCCCTTTCATTACGCGGACGTTCTGATGGGGGCTTCTGTTTCTTCATGCCTGTCATTTGTCTGTTACTGATGTTGTTGTTCCTGCTACTGCTACTGCTACTGCTACTGCTACTGCTACTGTTCTTCTTTTTCCTGCTGCTCTGATTCTGACTACTGCAGTGTTGTCCTGTCTGCCGGGCGCCCCTTCGGCTCCCGGCTGCTTGGCGGCATCCGGTCGTCAGGCCCGACTCCGACAGGCAGCTGCTGGCGCACCTGCCAGTCTCCGCCGAACCCGCTGGCGCGGTTTCGGGCTGTCGCTACGGTCCGATGCGTGAAAACCCCCGGCTTGCAGCGACCGGAACGGTCGCGCCGCCTCTGTCGCGCCGTGGCCTGCGCTCCTCACATCCCGGCGGATGTGAGGGGCAACGCCGTTTCGCGCACGCGCTCTTCGTCGTTGCGGCGGGTGCCTGCCCGTTGTTGTATCCGGTGCCATACACCCGTGTAAGCCCCTGTCGCCGGGGGCAAAGACAGCCACAACCGTCTCCGCCAGTCCAGGGGTGAAATGCACATCCCACAAAAGTTTTTGCCCAAAAGCAGGCAAAAACTTTTGCGGTCTGCCCCCGGACAGTCGTTTCCGGCCGTGGCAGTGATGCCCCTTGCGGCGAAGGTTCTCAAACGGGTGATGGGGGCTGAAAACATCAACAGAAGGAGGCACATCATGGCAGTTCGTGGAATTAACAAGGTTGTACTCGTTGGTCGTCTGGGTAAAGACCCGGAAGTCCGTTACATCCCCAACGGGGGCGCAGTGGCAAACTTGCAGGTGGCCACGTCAGAAAGCTGGCGCGACAAACAGACGGGGGAGATGCGGGAGCAGACGGAATGGCACCGCGTGGTGCTGTTCGGCAAGCTCGCGGAAGTGGCTGGTGAATATCTGCGCAAGGGCGTGCAGGTCTACATCGAAGGCCAGCTTCGTACCCGTAGCCGGGAGGATAACGGTATCACCCGTTACGTCATCGAAATCCTTGTGAAAACCACGGGCACCATGCAGATGCTGGGACGTACCGCAGGTGCTCAGACTCAGCCGGAAGAGGGGCAACAGTTCAGCGGTCAGCCTCAGCCGGAACCACAGGCGGAGGCCGGTACGAAAAAAGGTGACGCAAAAACGAAAGGCCGTGGACGTAAGGCCGAGCAGCCCGAGCCTCAGCCGCAACCGCCGGAGGGGGAGGATTACGGGTTTTCAGACGATATCCCGTTCTGACTGGCCTGACTGTGATAACCGCCCCGCCCTGCGCGGGGCATCACCGGAGAGATGAGGATGAGCGAATATTTCAGAATACTTCAGGGACTGCCTGACGGTCCTTTTACCCGCAAACATGCCGAAGCCGTTGCCGCACAGTACCGGAACGTCTTTATCGAGGATGACCACGGCGAACAGTTTCGCCTGGTTGTCCGTAATAACGGTGCAATGGTCTGGCGCACCTGGAATTTTGAGGACGGTGCCGGGTACTGGATGAACCATGTCATCCGGGATTTCGGCATTCTTAAGTAAGAGAGGTGCCGGACGGGAAGGCGTCCGGCAGACATACAACCATCCCGGTCAAAGGAGAAATATATGTCAGTTACAGAGTCTAAGACAAAAACGGAGCGTAAATCCAGCCGTAAACCTGCAAAAACGCAGGAAACAGTCCTGTCTGCCCTGCTGGCGCAGACGGCGGAAGTGAGCGTGCCGCTGGCCTCACTGATTAAATCACCACTGAATGTGCGCACGGTGCCGTATTCTGCGGAGTCCGTCAGCGAACTGGCGGACTCCATTAAAGGTGTCGGCCTGTTACAGAATCTGGTTGTTCATGCCCTGCCAGGTGACCGTTACGGTGTCGCCGCAGGCGGTCGCCGACTGGCAGTACTCAACATGCTGGCAGAGCGCAACATCCTTCCGGCTGACTGGCCTGTACGCGTGAAGGTCATTCCGCAGGAGCTGGCGACTGCCGCATCGATGACCGAGAACGGTCAGCGTCGGGATATGCACCCTGCCGAACAGATTGCCGGATTCCGCGCAATGGCGCAGGAAGGCAAAACACCTGCACAAATCGGTGATTTGCTGGGCTATTCACCCCGCCACGTTCAGCGAATGCTGAAACTGGCTGACCTTGCCCCGGTTATCCTCGATGCGCTGGCAGAAGACTGCATCACCACCGAGCACTGTCAGGCGCTGGCGCTGGAGAACGACACCGCGCGTCAGGTGCAGGTGTTTGAAGCCGCCTGTCAGTCGGGATGGGGAGGTAAGCCGGAAGTACAGACCATTCGTCGTCTGGTGACCGAAAGTGAAGTGGCGGTGGTGGGGAACACTAAATTCCGCTTCGTGGGGGCTGATGCCTTCTCGCCAGATGAACTGCGCACTGACTTGTTCAGCGACGACGAGGGTGGCTATGTGGACTGTGTTGCGCTCGATGCCGCCCTGCTGGAAAAACTCCAGGCTGTCGCTGAACACCTTCGGGAAGCTGAAGGCTGGGAATGGTGCGCCGGACGCATGGAGCCTGTCGGTTTCTGCCGTGAGGATGCCGGAACATATCGCAGTCTGCCGGAGCCGGAAGCGGTGCTGACGGAGGCGGAAGAAGAACGCCTGAACGAACTGATGGCACGTTACGACTCGCTGGAAAACCAGTGTGAGGAATCCGACCTGCTGGAAGCAGAAATGAAGCTGATGCGCTGCATGGCGAAGGTCAGAGCGTGGACGCCGGAGATGCGTGCCGGAAGCGGTGTGGTGGTGTCCTGGCGTTACGGTAATGTGTGTGTCCAGCGTGGTGTGCAGTTGCGCAGTGAAGATGACGCGGCTGACGACGCTGACCGCACGGAACAGGTGCAGGAGAAAGCGTCAGTGGAGGAAATCAGTCTGCCACTGCTGACGAAAATGTCTTCCGAACGCACGCTGGCAGTCCAGGCAGCACTGATGCAGCAACCGGACAAATCCCTGGCACTGCTGGCATGGACGCTCTGCCTGAATGTGTTTGGCAGCGGAGCTTACAGCAATCCCGCAAAAATTCGTCTGGAATGTGAGCATTATGCGCTGACCAGCGATGCGCCATCGGGGAAGGACGGTGCCGCATTCATGGCGATGATGGCAGAAAAAGCCCGTCTTGCTGCCCTGTTACCGGAGGGATGGTCACGTGACATGACGACGTTCCTGTCACTCAGTCAGGAGGTGCTGTTATCCCTGCTCAGTTTCTGCACTGCGTGCAGCATCCACGGTGTTCAGATCCGTGAGTATGGTCACACGTCACGCAGTCCGCTGGATTCGCTGGAAAGCGCCATCGGCTTTCATATGCGCGACTGGTGGCAGCCGACAAAAGCAAACTTCTTCGGACACCTGAAAAAGCCGCAGATTATCGCAGCCCTGAATGAGGCAGGACTGTCCGGTGCCGCACGGGACGCAGAGAAGATGAAGAAAGGCGATGCCGCTGAACATGCAGAGTTCCACATGAAAGACAACCGCTGGGTGCCTGGCTGGATGTGTGCACCACGTCCACAGGCAGAGACGGAAACCACGGAGTACCGTGACGACCAGGCAGAAGCCGCCTGACCGCCAGTCATAAACCATTTATCACGCCGCCCCGCCGGAGACGGGGCGGCAGCAAGGGAGATACCGTGATGAAAACTGAACTGACCCTGAATGTATTACAGACCATGAGCGCACAGGAATATGAAGATATCCGGGCAGCCGGAAGTGATGAACGTCGTGAGCTGACACACGCCGTGATGCGGGAGCTGGATGCGCCGGACAACTGGACGCTGAACGGCGAGTACGGCAGCGAGTTTGGCGGCTTTTTCCCCGTCCAGGTCCGTTTCACGCCTGCCCACGAACGTTTTCACCTGGCGTTATGTTCACCGGGCGATGTCTCTCAGGTCTGGGTGCTGGTTCTGGTGAATGCCGGTGGTGAGCCGTTTGCGGTGGTTCAGGTGCAGCGGCGGTTTGCACCGGAAGCCGTCAGCCATTCACTGGCACTGGCGGCGTCACTGGATGCGCAGAGGTACAGCGTTAATGACATCATCCATATCCTGATGGCGGAAGGAGGTCAGGCATGAGCGTACGTTCACGGGCACTGGTTCCCCTCAGCACAGAGCAACAGGCCGCATGGCGGGCGGTGGCGGAGACGGAAAAACGCCGCCATCAGGGAAACACGCTGGCGGAATATCCGTATGCGGGGGCGTTTTTCCGCTGTCTGAACGGAAGCCGCAGGATTTCGCTGTCTGACCTGCGATTTTTCATGCCGTCCCTGACCGCAGAAGAACTGCGCGGCAACCGTCTTCAGTGGCTGTATGCCATCGATGTGCTGATTGAAACACAGGGCGAGGTCTGCCTCCTTCCTCTTCCCGGTGATGCAGCAGAGCGGTTGTTCCCGTCAGTGCGGTTCCGTGTCAGGGAACGCAGTCGCCATAAATCTGCACTGGTCATGCAGAAGTACAGCCGTCAGCAGGCGAGGGAGGCAGAGCAGAAAACCCATGCGTACCAGGCGCTGGTTGCTCAGGCAGAAATCGAACTGGCATTCCATTCGCCGGAAACAGCCGGAAGTTGGCATGCACGCTGGAGTGACCGGGTGGCAGAGCATGACCTGGAAACCCTGTTCTGGCAGTGGGGCGAGCGTTTTCCGTCACTGGCCGGAATGGAACGCTGGCAGTGGCAGGATATGCCATTCTGGCAGGTCATTGCAGAGGCTGGTATGGCGGCAAGGGAGGCCGGTCACGCTGTCCGTGAGATGGAACGGTGGATGGTGCCGAACAAACTCCGGGAGGCAGCGTGATGAGGCAACAATCACACGGATTGCCCGTGAACTGGCTGAACGACAAGATTATTTTCAGGGAAAGTGAGTGTGGTCAGCGTGTAGGTATATGGGCTATGATGTGCCCGGCGCTTGAGGCTTTCTGCCTCATGACGTGAAGGTGGTTTGTTGCCGTGTTGTGTGGCAGAAAGAAGATAGCCCCGTAGTAAGTTAATTTTCATTAACCACCACGAGGCATCCCTATGTCTAGTCCACATCAGGATAGCCTCTTACCGCGCTTTGCGCAAGGAGAAGAAGGCCATGAAACTACCACGAAGTTCCCTTGTCTGGTGTGTGTTGATCGTGTGTCTCACACTGTTGATATTCACTTATCTGACACGAAAATCGCTGTGCGAGATTCGTTACAGAGACGGACACAGGGAGGTGGCGGCTTTCATGGCTTACGAATCCGGTAAGTAGCAACCTGGAGGCGGGCGCAGGCCCGCCTTTTCAGGGCTGATGCTGGTCTGACTGCGCTGAAGCGCCTTTATAAAGGGGCTGCTGGTTCGCCGGTAGCCCCTTTCTCCTTGCTGATGTTGTACGGGCATGAACAACCTGATTTCAGGAAGGCCGTTTCCCTTCGGGAACGGGGATGAACGCGCCTTCTCTGTTTATGGCCAGTTGTCAGAAATGACATTACCTTTCCCGTGATTATTCTCTTTTTCTTCCTACTCTGATTCTGACTACTGCAGTGTTGTCCTGTCTGCCGGGCGCCCCTTCGGCTCCCGGCTGCCTGGCGGCATCCGGTCGTCAGGCCCGACTCCGACAGGCAGCTGCTGGCGCACCTGCCAGTCTCCGCCGAACCCGCTGGCGCGGTTTCGGGCTGTCGCTACGGTCCGATGCGTGAAAACCCCCGGCTTGCAGCGACCGGAACGGTCGCGCCGCCTCTGTCGCGCCGTGGCCTGCGCTCCTGGCATCCCGGCAAAAGGCCGCCGGGATGTGAGGGGCAACGCCGTTTCGCGCACGCGCTCTTCGTCGTTGCGGCGGGTGCCTGCCCGTTGTTGTATCCGGTGCCATACACCCGTGTAAGCCCCTGTCGCCGGGGGCAAAGACAGCCACAACCGTCTCCGCCAGTCCAGGGGTGAAATGCACATCCCACAAAAGTTTTTGCCCAAAAGCAGGCAAAAACTTTTGCGGTCTGCCCCCGGACAGTCGTTTCCGGCCGTGGCAGTGATGCCCCTTGCGGCGAAGGTTCTCAAACGGGTGATGGTTAATACCGGAGGGAACAAAAGACAGGTCCCCGCAAAACGTCAAAACCGCGGCTCCCGAAACTCAACAGCTACCGTGTTTAGTCAAGAAAATTATGTGATGTTTGAACATTCCATTTTCAGGAGAAATTTTCTCTGAGTTTTTATAAAAAGAGCAGATGCTCAGTTAAATACCATGATAGAAGGAAAAAGATACAAACATGTTGCTTCAGTATTGCTCCGATGGTGTTGATTAACATGTTGTTTTATAATGACTTTGTTGGTTGTATTCAGCGTCGAATGGTAACTGCGTTTTCAGCACACCATAGCACCAGTGCACAAGTTTTCGCATTAATGCTCCAATAGCACACATCTTTGACTTTCCCCTCTGGCATAACTTCGTATACATCTGTTTCATTACAGGGTTGAATCTCAGCCCACATAAAGCGGCAAGATAAAGTTTTGTTCTTATCTCCGGTGGTCCAATTTTAGATAATTTAGGTTTTCCCTTTACAGATGTGCCAGATCTCCTTTCTACCGGAACTACACCAAGGAATGCTGCTGCCTGCTCTGCTGATTCGAATGAATGGCTTTTGAGTATTGCCAGCATATTTAATCCCAGCAGGTAACCAACAGATTTTATTGATGTTAACAGTCTGAAATCCTGGTTGAGCTCAGGGTGAGTTTTAATATGTTCCTGGATCAGGACATCAAGATGTTCGATCTCATTGCTCAGCTCCTGAAGCATGTTTTCAATTGACGCCCTGACGGCATCAGGGCTGTCTGTAAAAACAGATTTTTCAAGTCTGTTTTTTTCTCTGGTGCTGTCTGCAACAAGAGCGTCTCTGCGGCGTAAAAGAGCTCTAAGATACCGCACAGATTCTGGTGGTGGAGTCCATGCCTCAGGCTCTTTAAGGGAGCCATAACAAGCCAGCATCCAGGCATCAACTTTGTCATTCTTGGTCAGGATATTCATACCTCTGGCAAATTCCCTTGTGCGGTGAGGATTGGCTAAAGAAATTCTGGCGCCAGCAAAGTGAAGGCCATAAGCCAGAGGTTCATGATATACCCCAGTGGCTTCCATGATGATATGAACTTCGCCCAGTTCACAGGATTGCTTTTTAAGCCACTCTGCCACGACTTTAGCCGCATCAGCAGTATTTTTTAGCTTACGAGTTTTGATCCTCCCTTTGATGCCCTCCCGTAAGAGGCATAGATCAAGAGTGTTTTTACTGACATCAATACCTAACTGGTACATCGGCATTTTTTCTCCTTTCACATAACCATCACGCCAATTTGTCTTGTTCATGCAGAGTCTTAGCTCTTGGCAACCGTTCAATGTTAATGCTGGCGTGAAAGGTGAAGCAGAGGACTATAGCTGTTGACGAAGGTTATTACCTTAGATGATGGGGTAGGTTCTCTCCGCTTCATGCGATGGTAGCTAATCATCGCTCGTTGATTACATACAAGATGATGGGGGCTGAAAACCTGAGAGAGGAGAAAGCAGGATGAGTACCCGAAATATCCACGTTAACACCGCGTCGTACACGCTTCTTGTTGCCGGGAAGAAAAAAAACACCGGGGAAGAGTGGGACGTCCTGGAATTCAGCAGCCTGACTGAGCTGAAAAAATATCGCAAAAGCCACCCGGAAAAGATGGCCTTCAGTTATAGCTACGCGCTCAGTCAGGGTGTGGATAAGCAGTTCCGCCATATCAACATTGCGGAAGCCGATCACTTCAAACAGTTCCTGCGTCAGATTAAGCGTGCCGGCCTCGATATCCGGGCGATCTGCTGACCGGATGTGATGAATATCCCTCCTGATTGTTGCAATCTTGTTAATGGAGATCGGGAGGGATGATATTAAGCGGAAAAAATTTTTATTAAATTTATTCTTTCATAAAGGAGTGGCTGTTATGCGATTAGCTTCCCGTTTTGGTCGGTATAATTCCATCCGCCGTGAACGTCCTTTAACGGATGATTAATTAATGCAGTTCGTGCCTTCGGTATTTTCCGGTGATAAACATGAGTCCCGGAGTGAACGTTATATGTATATTCCAACAATCAATATCATCAATAAGTTACGTGATGAAGGTTTCCAGCCATTCTTTGCCTGTCAGAGTCGGGTTCGTGATTCGGGACGTCGCGAATACAGTAAACATATGTTACGTCTTCGCAGGGAAGGGCATATTAACGGGCAGGAAGTTCCTGAAATTATCCTGCTTAATTCACATGATGGTTCATCCAGTTATCAGATGATCCCCGGAATTTTTCGTTTTGTCTGCACAAATGGCCTGGTGTGCGGAAATAATTTTAGCGAAATCCGCGTTCCACATAAAGGTGATATTGTCGGGCAGGTTATCGAGGGAGCGTATGAAGTGCTCGGTGTCTTTGATAAGGTCACTGATAATATGGAGGAGATGAAAGAAATTCATCTTAACAGTGACGAGCAACATTTATTTGGCAGAGCTGCACTGATGGTCAGGTATGAAGATGAAAATAAAACGCCAGTGACGCCTGAACAGATAATTACTCCCCGTCGTCGGGAAGATAAACAGAACGATCTCTGGACAACCTGGCAGCGGGTTCAGGAGAATATGATAAAAGGTGGATTATCGGGGCGAAGTGCCTCCGGGAAAAATACCAGGACAAGAGCCATTACAGGTATTGATGGTGATATAAGAATCAACAAGGCGTTATGGGTGATTGCCGAACAGTTCAGAAAGTGGAAGTCATGATAATATAAGTAAAGCCCCGAAAAAATTTTCAGGGCTTTACTTATATTATCATTTTTCGGCATCGCTGTGTCGTCTGATATACCTCAATTTCATCAACTGGCTTTCCGGTTGTCTGTAAATATTGTGCCCGCGAAAAATGGTCTGGCAGGAGGCTGCGCAGTTACCTGGTATATATAAGATGGGTTCCCGCTTCGCGGGGCTTCGGCCAGTCAGTATTGTCACTCAAATGGTATTTTTGTGTGTGGCCTTCCATGCCGCTTTTGCGGCATAACCGGTATCTGACAATGTCTGTAAGATTAATTGTTCTGCACGCTGTTAATTTCCGGAAGTGATTTCTTCGTGGCCGGAAGCCGGATACCTTTACTGCTTTTTATCCCGGTATAAATCCGGTAAACATCTGATGCGTAGGCAAGACGTCTCTGGTTCTGGCGTTCGGTCTTCCTGAATCCGGCATTGTATGCACCAACGGCCTCCCAGGTGACGCCCCATTTTTTAAAGGCTATTGCCAGATAATAAGCACCGGTATAAATGTTCATGCAGGGATCTGTTGTCAGATGTTCCGGCTTAATTCCGTAGCGGGCCAGTTCGTTAAAATGCTGGGAGTCTACCTGCATCAGTCCGCTGCCATATCCCGTTACCGGATTAATACCGATGGCATTAACCCGGTAACGGGATTCTTTCCATGATATTGCTCTCAGTAAATCAGGATCTATTTTGTAATCCCGGCCTGCAAGATCAAAGCAATCAGTGGCCTGGCAGATCTCATTTATAAACATCAGGCAGATGGCTAACATCCATTTTTTCATTTTTCCACCTCTGGTGACTTTATCTGTAAATAATTTAACCCACTCCACAAAAAGGCTCAACAGGTTGGTGGTTCTCACCACCAAAAGCACCACACCCCACGCAAAAACAAGTTTTTGCTGATTTGCTATTTGAATCATTAACTTATGTCTTAAATAATGTATTTTAATTTATTTTACATTATAAAAAGGATTCATTGGTGAATCACATATGATTCACCAATGAATTTAACACAACTCATAGATGAATCAGTAATAATAAAACAACGAGTTAAAGCGAATTGACTCTAGATTCAAATCGTGATGTGATTTGCTGCATGAATCGTAATTATCGTAACTTGCGTCACGATTCGATTCATCGATGAATTGTCATTTTTTTATATGTGAAATAAATTTGATGCGATAAGAAAATAAAGAGGTATACATATGGCGAAAGTGCAGGCTTATGTCAGTGACGAAATTGTCTATAAAATAAATGAAATTGTGGAAAGAAGACGTGCAGAAGGAGCTAAAAGTACAGATGTAAGTTTCTCAAGCATATCCACTATGCTTCTCGAATTAGGGCTTCGTGTATATGAGGCTCAGATGGAGCGTAAAGAGTCAGCGTTCAATCAGGCTGAGTTTAATAAGGTACTTCTTGAATGTGCGATAAAAACACAGTCAACAGTTGCTAAGATTTTAGGTATTGAGTCACTAAGCCCTCATGTTTCCGGGAATCCAAAGTTTGAATATGCGAATATGGTCGAAGATATCAGGGATAAGGTGTCATCTGAGATGGAGAGGTTCTTTCCAGAAAATGATGAGGAATAAAAAAGAATTAAAAGTTGATTTGCTTAAAATAACAGGATTTTGATCTGGTTCAATTTGATGACAATTAACCACATAAAGGGTATATTAATTATGTGGTTAATGCCACGTTAAAACTTGATATTAAAAATCGCCGATGCAGGGAGTTCAGACCTCCCTGCATCGACTGTCCATAGAATCCTTAACGGAGGTTCCTATGTGTGCACTGGATCCTAGAGAAAGGCCACGTAACAGTCAATCTGTAAATAAATATATCCTGAGTGTTCAGGATATCTATCGTAACTCACCTGTTCCTGTCTGTGTTCGAAATCAGAATCGTAAAATACTTTATGCCAATGGTGCATTTATTGAGTTATTTTCAAAAGAAGATCAGCCCCTTTCGGGGGAAAGCTATATTCGTTATCAGGTTGAGGTTTATTTATCCTTTCTGGAGCTGGAGTGTCAGTCTCTTGGGCATGGTTCAGCTTTTTGTCGTCGCTTTAATTTTCATGGCGAAATCTATCAGATAAGAATGGAAAATATTTCTTTTGACAGTAACGAATCAGTTGTTTTGTGGCAGATAAATTTGTTTCCTGACTATCATTTTTTTCTGAAAAATGATTATATGAAAAAAATTGCTGTTGCGCATGATAATTTTTGGTTGAATGAACTATCTCCTGGTACTTTAATTGTGTTTGCGATGTATATGTTTGGTGTTGGTCATGCAACAATTGCTAGGGAGTTAGGTATTACCATTCGTGCATCAGAGGACAGAATTAAACCGATGAAACGTAAAGTTAAAACCAGATATGCTAAGTTTGATCTTTTTAGAATATCTTTAATAACAAGTAATGAATTCACAAAATTAATTGATGTTATACGTGAATATTATGGTGTTAAGTAAATGTTAAATAAGACACGCCATTTTTGGCGTGTTTTTTTTCGTCGATTTCTGTGCAATCATCCTCTTATTAGCCATTAAGAATGAGGTGAATCTGTGAGGAGGCGGAACGCTAAAGCCGGTACAAGCAGAACAATTTCAGTTTATCTCGATGAAGATACAAATAACCGGCTTATCAGAGCAAAAGATCGGAGCGGAAGAAGTAAAACTATCGAAGTTCAGATTCGCCTGAGAGATCATCTGAAGCGATATCCGGATTTTTATAACGAAGAAATTTTCAGGGAGGTGACCGAAGAGAGCGAGTCAACATTTAAAGAGCTTTAGTTTTTATCTATCAATATTAAACAGAGGAATCATATGGACGCCGTTTTAAGTGTTCAGGGTGCTTCTGCGCCCGTCAAAAAGAAGTCGTTTTTTTCTAAATTCACTCGTCTGAATATGCTTCGCCTGGTTCGTGCTGTGATCCCGGCTGCTGTGCTGATGATGTTCTTCCCTCAGGCGGCCCTGGCTGCTGGCGGTCAGGACCTCATGCAGTCCGGTAATGACACCGTCAAAGCCACCTTTGGTAAGGACTCCAGTATTGTTAAATGGGTCGTTCTGGCTGAAGTGCTGGTCGGGGCGGTCATGTACATGATGACCAAAAACGTCAAGTTCCTGGCCGGTTTTGCCATCATATCTGTATTTATTGCTATAGGTATGACCGTCGTTGGCCTCTGACAGGAAATAAAACGATGTCGGGAGACGAGAATAAACTTAAGAAATATCGTTTCCCGGAAACACTGACCAACCAGAGCCGCTGGTTTGGCCTGCCAGTGGATGAACTGATCCCCGCAGCGATCTGTATTGGCTGGGGTATCACAACATCGAAATATCTTTTCGGTATTGGTGCAGCGGTTCTGGTTTATTTCGGAATTAAAAAACTGAAAAAAGGGCGGGGCAGCTCCTGGTTACGGGATCTTGTTTACTGGTATATGCCAACAGTCCTGCTTCGCGGTATTTTTCATAATGTTCCTGATTCGTGTTTCCGGCAGTGGATTAAATAGAACTGATACCTGGATTGTTATATGGAACACGGTGCCCGCTTAAGTACCAGTCGTGTACTGGCCATTGCTTTTATATTTATGTCCCTGCTCATTGTTCTCAGTCTGGCTGTTAACGTGATTCAGGGGGTGAATAATTACCGCCTTCAGAATGAACAGCGTACTGCCGTGACACCGATGGGGTTTAATATGCCCTTTGCGGTATCACAGAACAGTGCTGATGCCTCTTTTTTGCAGCAGATGGCACTGGCGTTTATTGCCCTGCGCCTGAATGTCTCACCGGAAATTGTCGATGCTTCTCACCAGGCACTTCTGCAGTATATCCGTCCGGGCGCACAGAACCAGATGAAAGTGATTCTGGCCGAAGAAGCAAAGCTCATCAAAAAAGATAACGTGAATTCTGCTTTTTTCCAGACCAGTGTTCGTGTCTGGCCACAATATGGTCGTGTGGAAATCCGAGGGATTCGGAAAACATGGATTGGTAACTCCGAACCTTTCACTGATATCAAACATTACATTCTTATTCTGAAACGGGAAAACGGGGTGACCTGGCTGGATAATTTCGGGGAAACAGACGATGAGAAAAAATAAGACACTAATAATATCCGCCTGCCTGCTTTTTTCCGGCAGCGTGCTGGCAGGAAACGGCACACTGGCACCTACAGTGGTTCCGATGGTCAATGGCGGTCAGGCAAGTATTGCCATCAGTAATACCAGCCCGAATCTGTTTACTGTCCCCGGTGACCGGATTATCGCCGTGAACAGTCTGGATGGTGCGCTGACTAATAATGAGCAGACTGCGTCCGGTGGTGTGGTGGTGGCCACCGTCAACAAAAAGCCTTTTACGTTCATTCTGGAAACAGAACGTGGTCTTAACCTTTCCATTCAGGCCGTTCCCCGTGAAGGAGCCGGGCGTACCATTCAGCTGGTCAGCGATTTGCGCGGAACAGGAGAAACTGCCGGTGCATGGGAAACATCCACGCCTTACGAATCCCTGCTGGTTTCCATCAGTCAGGCGGTCCGTGCCGGAAAACTGCCAGAAGGCTGGTATCAGATCCCCGTGACACAGGAAACCCTGCAGGCCCCTGCCGGAATGTCCGCAAAAGCTGAAGCCGTATGGACGGGGAATCACCTGAAGATGGTGCGCTTTACCGTGGAAAATAAAACGCTGTCTGCGCTGAATATCCGGGAAAGTGATTTCTGGCAGCCGGGAACCCGGGCGGTGATGTTCAGCCAGCCTGTCAGCCAGTTACTGGCCGCTGCCCGTATGGATGTGTACGTCATTCGTGACGGGGAGGGCAACTGATGGCCAGTATCAATACCATTGTGAAACGCAAGCAGTTCCTGTGGCTGGGGATTGTGATTGTCGGATCGGTATCAGCAATTGGTGGTGCGCTTTATCTGTCTGATATGGATATGTCCGGGAACACTGATGCCGTTGCAGAGCAGGAACCTGTACCGGATATGACCGGTGTTGTGGATACCACCTTTGATGACAAGGTGCGTCAGCATGCCACCACAGAGATGCAGGTGACGGCGGCACAGATGCAGAAGCAGTATGAGGAAATCCGTCGTGAGATGGATGTTCTGAACAAACAGCGTGGTGATGACCAGCGTCGCATTGAAAAGCTGGGGCAGGAGAATGCTGCGCTGGCAGAGCAGGTGAAAGCCCTGGGCGCGAATCCCGTGACAGTGACCGGAGAGCCTGTGCCACAGATGCCGGCATCCCCTCCCGGTCCGGAGGGGGAGCCTCAGCCCGGTAATGCGCCCGTTGCTTTTCCGCCGCAGGGGGCAGGTGCTGTGCCACCGCCCACCGCGTTCTATCCGGGCAACGGAGCCACGCCGCCGCCACAGGTGACGTACCAGTCTGTGCCGGTGCCGAACCGGATACAGCGTAAAACGTTCAGCTATGATGCCGGCACAAAGCAAACTCCGTCCCTGCCGTACATTCCGTCAGGCAGTTTTGCGAAAGCCATTTTGATTGAAGGGGCGGATGCCAATGCCTCTGTCACCGGTAATGAATCCACGGTGCCGATGCAGCTGCGTATCACCGGTCTGGTGGAAATGCCGAACAGCAAAACCTATGACGCAACGGGATGCTTTGTTGGGCTGGAAGCCTGGGGGGATGTTTCCAGTGAGCGTGCCATCGTGCGTACCCGCAATATCAGTTGCCTGAAGGAGGGTAAAACCATCGATAT
Source organism: Escherichia sp. KS167_9B (assembly GCF_030295215.1). Taxonomy (NCBI): domain Bacteria; kingdom Pseudomonadati; phylum Pseudomonadota; class Gammaproteobacteria; order Enterobacterales; family Enterobacteriaceae; genus Escherichia; species Escherichia sp. KS167_9B. The sequence continues at coordinate 115,848 of NZ_AP025755.1, read as the reverse complement.
GCCGGTTAAAGGGCATGTCAGCTTCCGGGGTAAAAACGGTATCAAGGGTGAAGTGGTGATGCGTAACGGCAAAATCCTCGGCTGGGCATGGGGGGCTGGATTTGTTGATGGTATCGGCCAGGGAATGGAACGTGCTTCACAGCCTGCTGTCGGGCTGGGAGCCACTGCCGCTTACGCGGCCGGTGATGTGCTGAAAATGGGTATCGGTGGCGGTGCATCGAAAGCGGCACAGACCCTCAGTGACTACTACATCAAACGCGCTGAGCAGTATCACCCGGTGATACCCATCGGGGCGGGTAATGAAGTGACCGTGGTGTTCCAGGACGGTTTCCAGCTGAAAACCGTGGAAGAGATGGCGCTGGAGCAGGCACAGGGGCAGGCGGAAGAGAGTAACCCGGGAAGTCCCGTGCCGAACCCGCCATCCGCAGAGAGTCACCTGAATGGTCTGAATACCGACCAGATGCTGAAACAGCTGGGCGACCTGAATCCGCAGCAGTTTATGGCCGGTGGTCAGGAAGGGGGCAACGATGGCAAATAATACGTCGTCCTGTCAGGCGTGCCATGCCGCCAGGTATGTTGTCGCCCGGGTTCTGCGAGGACTGTTCTGGTGTCTGAAATACACCGTCATTCTGCCACTGGCAACAATGGCCCTGATGGCGTTATTTGTTTTATGGAAGGACAACACCACGCCGGGGAAATTACTGGTTCAGGAGATTAACTTTGTAAGACAGACAGCCACTGCCGGGCAGTTTCCGGTCAGTGAATGCCGGTTTTCTTCCTCAGACCTTCCCGGAGCAGAAGAAAAAGAAATCTGCCATTACCGCAATGCTGGAGCCACAGAGTATGCCAGGGAGACTGACCGGTCACTGATGCAACTGGTCACCGCATTATGGGCAACACTGGCACTGATGTTTATGTCGTTTGCAGCAGGCACCGGGAAATATCCGATGTGGCCCGGAAAAATGAAATGTGTCCGGGTGGGAACCGCAGATGAACGACTGAGGGAAGTACTTGCTGAAGACGCTTCCCTGCCGGGAAAAATCAGGAAATGCCATGCTTATTTCCCTGATAACAGAACAAACAGAAACAACGGAGATAAAAATGAACATGCGTAATATTCATGTTATTACTGCCCGCTCTGTGCCGGATAAACGCATATCAGATGATTTTATGCATGCTGTTCTCAGTAACTGCACCACAAGAATCGTACTTCCTGCACAGGAGAAATTCAGTCCTGAATTATTGCCGCACAATTTTAATATGGCTGCTGTCGGTGTGATGAAGAAGGGGATGTCGATGAGTTTGTTTTCTTCTCCTGGATATACAGTAATTTTCGGACAACCCTGTGCAGGGAAATCAAATCTGATGGCTGAATTCATTTCTTCTGTTGTGGGGAGTAATAAAAAAGGAGAAGGACAATGAAGCCGATTTCTTTATTTATTCCGCTGCTGGGGACGTTATTACTTTCTGGCTGTGCCGGAACGAACTCCGATTTTGAGTGTGATGCCACCACATCCGATACCTGTATGACGATGGAGCAGGCCAATGAGAAGGCCAAAAAACTGGAGCAGTCCTCAGAAGCAAAGCCGGTTGCGGCATCACTGCCGAGCCTGGCTGACGGGGACTTCCGGACCACGTCGGTGCAGGCCGTTGCGACGACAACGCCGTCCCACAGCAGGCCTGCTGTGACAGCACTTCCGGAGCAGAAACTGCTGGCACCACGCCCGCTGTTTACCGCTGCCCGGGAAGTGAAAACGGTTGTTCCGGTCAGTTCAGTTACGCCGGTAACACCTCCCCGTCCGCTAAGAACGGGTGAGCAGACGGCAGCATTATGGATAGCGCCTTATATTGATAATCAGGATGTTTATCATCAGCCATCCAGTGTGTTTTTTGTTATTAAACCGTCTGCGTGGGGAAAACCACGTATTAATTAACTGGCCCTGAAGTTGTATATCAGCCGACAATGCCGGCGGGATTTCTGTATTTAAAATCTGCCTGTAAAACGAGTGCCCTGTGCGTGAAAAGGGATGGGCGGTAGCGTGCCAGAACATGTCGGGAGGAATATTCCGTGAGTGATGAAGCCGATGAAGCATATTCAGTGACAGAACAACTGACCATGACAGGAATAAACCGGATACGCCAGAAAATAAATGCTCATGGTATTCCTGTTTATCTCTGTGAAGCATGCGGAAATCCTATTCCTGAAGCCCGGAGGAAAATATTTCCCGGTGTGACGTTGTGCGTTGAATGTCAGGCGTATCAGGAAAAGCAGAGAAAACATTATGCATAAGTCAGTCGCAGGAAATATTGATTTAATTCCGGATGAGAATGCGCGGATATTCAGAAAACAGAAATATTTGTATATGCGTCGGGAAATAGCGCGTTAATTACAGATGTTCCCTTCATGCTTTCCGCATTTCTCGTTTTATTTTTCAACTAAGGAATTCATGTGAATAACCCACTTGAGGCCGTCACTCAGGCGGTTAACTCCCTCGTCACAGCACTGAAACTGCCTGACGAATCCTCAAAGGCCAATGAAATTCTGGGCGAAATGAGCTTCCCACAGTTCAGCCGTCTGCTGCCGTACCGTGATTACAACCAGGAGTCCGGTCTGTTCATTAATGACACCACGATGGGCTTTATGCTGGAAGCCATTCCCATCAATGGGGCGAATGAGACCATTGTGGAGGCTCTCGATCACATGCTGCGCACCAAACTGCCGCGCGGTATTCCGCTGTGTATCCATCTGATGTCCAGCCAGCTGGTTGGCGAGCGGATTAAGTACGGGCTGCGTGAGTTCTCCTGGTCAGGTGAACAGGCAGAACGGTTTAACGCCATTACCCGGGCCTATTACATGAAAGCCGCAGAAACACTGTTTCCGCTGCCGGAAGGGTTGAACCTGCCTCTGACCCTGCGCCATTACCGGGTGTTTATCTCGTACTGTTCTCCCTCGAAGAAAAAAAGCCGGGCCGACATTCTGGAAATGGAAAACCTGGTGAAAATCATCCGGGCGTCTCTGCAGGGAGCATATATCACCACGCAGACGGTGGATGCGCAGGCTTTCATCGATATTGTCGGGGAGATGATTAACCATAACCCGGACTCCCTGTACCCGAAAAGACGTCAGCTGGACCCGTATTCTGATCTGAATTATCAGTGTGTGGAGGACAGTTTTGATCTGAAAGTCCGGGCTGATTACCTGACGCTGGGCCTGCGTGAGAACGGCAGGAACAGCACCGCCCGCATCCTGAATTTCCATCTGGCCCGTAACCCGGAAATCGCCTTCCTGTGGAACATGGCCGACAACTACAGCAACCTGCTGAACCCGGAACTGTCCATCTCCTGCCCGTTCATCCTGACGCTGACTCTGGTGGTGGAAGACCAGGTGAAAACCCACAGCGAAGCCAACCTGAAGTACATGGACCTGGAGAAAAAGTCGAAGACCTCCTATGCCAAATGGTTTCCGTCCGTGGAGAAAGAGGCGAAGGAGTGGGGGGAACTGCGTCAGCGTCTGGGCTCCGGTCAGTCTTCTGTCGTGTCCTACTTCCTCAACATCACCGCATTCTGCAAGGACAATAATGAAACGGCGCTGGAAGTGGAGCAGGACATCCTGAACAGTTTCCGTAAAAACGGTTTTGAGCTGATTTCACCACGCTTTAACCACATGCGCAATTTCCTGACCTGCCTGCCCTTTATGGCCGGGAAAGGGCTGTTTAAACAGCTGAAAGAGGCCGGTGTGGTTCAGCGCGCAGAGAGCTTTAATGTGGCCAACCTGATGCCGTTAGTGGCGGATAACCCCCTGACACCGGCAGGTCTGCTGGCCCCCACCTACCGTAACCAGCTGGCGTTTATCGATATTTTCTTCCGGGGGATGAATAACACCAACTACAACATGGCGGTCTGTGGAACATCCGGGGCCGGTAAGACGGGGCTGATACAGCCACTTATCCGCAGCGTGCTGGACTCCGGGGGCTTTGCCGTGGTGTTCGACATGGGGGATGGCTACAAGTCCCTGTGTGAGAACATGGGGGGCGTATATCTGGATGGTGAAACCCTGCGCTTTAACCCGTTTGCGAATATCACCGATATTGACCAGTCAGCGGAGCGTGTCCGTGACCAGCTGTCGGTGATGGCCAGCCCCAACGGTAACCTGGATGAAGTGCATGAAGGTCTGCTGCTGCAGGCAGTCAGGGCATCATGGCTGGTCAAAGAGAACAGGGCACGAATTGATGACGTGGTGGATTTCCTGAAAAACGCCAGTGACAGCGAGCAGTATGCTGAGTCACCGACCATCCGCAGCCGTCTGGACGAAATGATTGTGCTGCTTGACCAGTACACTGCCAACGGCACTTACGGCCGGTATTTTAACTCCGATGAGCCGTCCCTGCGGGATGATGCCAGAATGGTGGTGCTGGAGCTGGGCGGACTGGAAGACCGTCCGTCCCTGCTGGTTGCGGTGATGTTCAGCCTTATTATTTACATCGAGAACCGGATGTACCGCACGCCGCGTAACCTCAAGAAACTGAACGTTATTGATGAAGGCTGGCGTCTGCTGGACTTCAAAAATCACAAGGTCGGTGAGTTTATTGAGAAAGGTTACCGTACCGCCCGTCGTCATACCGGTGCCTATATCACCATCACACAGAACATCGTCGACTTTGACTCTGACAAGGCGTCCAGTGCTGCCCGTGCGGCATGGGGTAACTCCTCCTACAAAATTATCCTCAAACAGAGTGCGAAGGAGTTCGCGAAATACAACCAGCTGTATCCGGACCAGTTCCTGCCACTGCAGCGTGACATGATTGGCAAGTTTGGTGCGGCCAAAGACCAGTGGTTCAGTTCCTTCCTGCTGCAGGTGGAAAACCATTCCTCCTGGCACCGTCTGTTTGTGGATCCGTTAAGCCGTGCCATGTACAGCTCTGACGGCCCGGATTTTGAGTTTGTGCAGCAGAAGCGTCAGGAGGGCCTGAGTATTCATGAGGCGGTGTGGCAGCTGGCGTGGAAGAAGTCAGGGCCGGAGATGGCTTCGCTGGAGGCCTGGCTGGAAGAACATGAGAAATACAGGAGTGTTGCATGACCACAACGCAAAAAACGACTGATGTTACAGCCCGTCAACGCTGCCACTGGTGGTGGATGGTGCCGGGATGCCTGGCAATGGTGTTACTGAACGCAGCCGTCAGTTACGCCATTGTCAGACTGAACACGCCGGTAACCGTCGCCTTCAACATGAAACAGACTGTGGATGCGTTTTTTGACAGCGCCAGCCAGAAAAAACTGTCAGAAGCGCAGTCGAAGGCGCTGGCTGACCGTTTTAACGCGGCACTGGAGGCCAGTCTGCAGACGTGGCAGCAGAAGCACCACGCTGTCATTCTGGTGTCGCCTGCCGTGGTACAGGGGGTACCGGATATCACCCGTGAAATCCAGCAGGATATTGCCCGGCGAATGAGGGCAGAACCATGAAATGCCGGGGGCTGATTGCCCTGCTGATATGGGGGCAGAGTGTGGCTGCAGCCGATCTTGGCACCTGGGGGGATTTGTGGCCGGTAAAGGAGCCGGACATGCTGACGGTGATCATGCAGCGCCTGACAGCTCTGGAGCAGTCCGGTGAGATGGGCCGGAAAATGGATGCCTTTAAGGCGCGGGTTATCCGCAACAGCCTGCGGCCCCCTGCCGTGCCCGGTATCGGTAGGACGGAGAAATACAGCAGCCGGCTGTTTGACCCGTCGGTCAGACTGGCTGCGGATATCCGGGATAACGAAGGTCGTATCTTTGCCCGCCAGGGGGAGGTGATGAACCCGCTGCAGTATGTGCCTTTCAACCAGACGCTGTATTTCATCAACGGTGATGATCCTGAGCAGATTGAATGGATGAACCGCCAGACGCCTCCCACGCTGGAAAGCAAAATTATCCTGGTGCAGGGCAGTATCCCGGAGATGCAGAAAGCTCTGGACAGTCGTGTTTACTTTGACCAGAACGGTGTGATTTGTCAGCGCCTCGGCATCGATCAGGTTCCGGCACGGGTGAGCGCGGTCCCCGGCGATCGCTTCCTGAAGGTGGAATTTATTCCGGTCGGGGAGGGAGGGAAATGAAACGGTGTATGTGGTTGTGTGTGGTTTTGCTGCTGACTGGCCATGTTCCCGTAGCGTCAGCGGACGCTGCCTGTGAGGGGCGGTTTGTTAACCCGATCACGGATATTTGCTGGAGCTGCATTTTCCCTCTCTCGTTGGGCAGCACAAAAGTGAGCCAGGGGAAGGTGCCGGATACCGCAAACCCGTCAATGCCGATCCAGTTCTGCCCGGCGCCTCCCCCTGTTTTTAAACGTATCGGGCTGGCTATTGGTTACTGGGAGCCGATGGCCCTGACGGATGTCACCCGCTCACCGGGATGCATGGTTAATCTGGGGTTCAGTCTGCCGGAATTCGGGAAAACGGCACAGGGGACGGCAAGAAAAGAAGATAAACAGGTGAACGGGGCGTTCTATCACGTGCACTGGTACAAATACCCGCTGACGTACTGGCTGAATATCATCACATCGCTGGGCTGTCTGGAAGGTGGTGACCTGGATATCGCGTATCTTTCCGAAATCGATCCCACATGGACGGACAGCAGTCTGACCACCATTCTCAATCCGGAAGCGGTTATTTTTGCCAACCCGATAGCGCAGGGTGCCTGTGCAGCTGATGCGATTGCCAGCGCCTTTAATAAACCTCTGGATATTCTGTTCTGGTGTGCCGGTTCGCAGGGCAGTATGTATCCGTTTAATGGCTGGGTGAGCAATGAATCCAGCCCGCTGCAGTCCTCCCTGCTGGTCAGTGAGCGGATGGCATTTAAGCTCCACCGCCAGGGCATGATTATGGAAACCATCGGTAAGGACAGTGCCGTCTGTAACGAATATCCGTCTCCCATACTTCCCAAAGAACGCTGGCGTTACCAGATGGTGAACATGTACCCGGACAGCGGGCAGTGCCATCCGTTCGGGCGCAGTGTGATGCGCTGGGAGACGGGAAAAAATCCGCCCAACACAAAGAAAAATTTCGGCTACCTGATGTGGCGTAAACGTAACTGTGTGTTCCTGTAAATAAAGAGGTGAAGGATGAAAGTGAAAAATAAAATCACTATGCATGTTTACGCAAGAGAAAGTGCTGTAAGCCGGAGTGAAAGAGAAGACTGGCAATTAATTGCCGCCAGACTCAGAAAAAAGATAAACAGAGAAAGAAGCTAATCAACAATCTGCGTTGTTTTCTCGTATCTTTCGTCAGATAAGTTTATGTCTGTTAAGCGCAGGAAATGAGTCTGGCGGTTCTCATAAATATAACCGTGTGTGCATGTGTACAATATAAATCAAGGTGTGTTATGAGTTTTTTATCATTTTTACGAAAGATAAGTAATAAAGAAAAAGAAATTTTTATCAGTGAGGAGCGATTTTTCTCCCTGCTGGAAAAGGTGAGTGCTTTTGATGTGGTCAGACAATGGACTGAAAATGGTGGGGCATATTATCCTCTGCTGGAGTGCCGTCGGCTTACAGATATTGAAGATGTCAGGAAATCAGAGGATATACTGAATCGACTGGAGTTTATTGACAGAAGATTTCGGGAATTCATCAGCACTATGTCTGAATATAATTGTAATGATAAATCTAAAGACAGGTAGGAGAACGAATTGTCTGAGTATCCACCGGAAAAAAATATACCAGGCCCGGAGAGAGGGAGACCATCTGTCATTAAAAAATTACGGTGATGATATTATTCTGAACAGAGATACCGCCGTGGCTACGGTGTAGATTACTGTCAGCAGAAAATGCATTACTCAGGAAGAAATGGATGAGTTATATGCTCTGTCTGAAAGATTGAAAGAAAAGTGCGCCGGTAATTAAATTATATCACTATGCCGGGAGATGATATGAGCCGTAAAATATTTGTACTTTTTTCCCTGACAGCAGGACTGTTTATTTCTGCCCACGCTTCGGAAAACGTGAATACGCCAGAAAACCGCCGGTTCCTGAAGCAGCAGGAAACACTGAGTCAGCAGTTACGTGAAAAGCCGGACACACAACTGCAGGCATGGGCAGAACAGCAGGTCAGGGCGAATCCCCTTCAGCATTCCGATAACCAGTTTCTCGATGAACTGGTCCGTAAGCAGCAGGCTGCTCAGAAAGACAAACCACAACAGGGGGCCGTGTATTTTGTATCGTTTTCCATACCCGAAGAGGGGCTGAAACAGATGCTGAGCGAAACCGGGCACTACGGTATTCCGGCCACACTGCGGGGCATGGTGAACAATGACCTGAAGACTACCGCTGAAGCCGTGTTGTCTCTGGTAAAAGATGGCGCGACCGATGGTGTTCAGATCGACCCGACGTTGTTTTCACAGTACGGCATCCGCAGCGTGCCGGCCCTGGTGGTGTTCTGCAGCCAGGGGCACGACATCATCCGGGGAAATCTGCGCGTCAGGCAGGCGCTGGAAAAAGTGGCCGCCACGGGAGACTGCCGGCAGGTGGCTCAGGGACTGCTGGACGGCACCGGGGATAAGTCGCAATGAGTTTTCCAGCAGGCTATTACCGGATTGACCCGGACATCCGTGCACTTGTGGCCGCGATGAACGTTCACGGATTCCGTACATATGCGTCCTGTCAGGGGCATGGTTTTCCTGTTACAAAGCTGCCGCCTTATATTGCCTTTGTCTGTCCGGTAAAAATGGCTGCCCTTCTTGAACGGCGACTGCGGCAGGATGCTGAATCAGCAATACCACGTCTGGCATGGGGATGGTCGGTGAAGGGGGCTTTTAACAGCGAGTTTCAGCTCTGTTTCAGGCTTCAGCCCGAAGCCCCTTATTACTGGTATAACCGGTACTGTCGTCACTCGTTATGTGCTGATTTCAGGACACTGATATCGTTACTGAAATCGTTATCTGAGTAATAATCCCGGAACATCAAGAATTCCCATGTACCATAGCCCGCCAGCAATAATAGTAGCCGTAATAAACAGCCCGGCAAACCATTGATGCAAGCGATCGTTGCGGCGTTTTTTTCCAAAAGGGTCCGTTGAGCTGCAATTCCCGCATGTTGTGGCTGTTCGACTTAATGCTTTACCACAATCAACACAGTTCTGAAGTTGAGATGACATCACTTCATTCTCCATTTGGTTCAGATTATGAAAGAAAATATAAATACCTTTTTCAGGTCTCTGAATTTTAATGACTCCGGAAAACCGTGCAATATTTGTGCAATTGTTTTTTTTCTGAGCTTTTCTGTGTTTGCAGACAGCAACAGTGATTACCGGGCAGGTTCCGATTTTGCCCGTCAGATCCAGGGGCAGGGTATTGGCAGTATTCAGAATTTTAATCCGCAGGAGAGTATCCCGGGGTATAACGCGAACCCGGATGAGACGCAGTATTACGGTGGGGTGACTGCCGACGGGGATGGCGGTCTGAAAAATAACGGCACCACACAATGGGCAACCAGTGAAACCGGCAAAACCATCACAGAATCCTTCATGAACAAGCCGAAAGACATTCTGTCACCGGATGCGCCGTTTATTCAGACCGGCAGGGATGTGGTGAACCGGGCTGACAGCATCGTGGGAAACACCGGACAGCAGTGCAGTGCGCAACAGATAAACCGCAGTGAATTCACCAACTATACCTGTGAGCGGGATACGATGGTTGAGGAATATTGTTCCAGAACCGCCAGTATCACAGGGGACTGGAAATACACGGATGAATATCGTGAGGTGACGATACCGCACTCACAGTTCCGGTTCAGTATGAACGGGCTGAAACTGGCGTTCAGTGTCACGGCTCCGGTAACCGGTACAGTGGAAAGTGCATCATTGTCTGTATACGCCGCTTTTTTCTTCCTGAACTCTCGTTATACCTTCATGAATTCAACGTTCAATGTTGGCCTGGCAAACGGGCAGTCGGGGACTTTCCCTCTGTCCGGGGCAACAGGTTTGCAGGTGACACAGGGGCAGGTACTGACCGGCAGTGGCTGTACTGCTAACGGTAACTGCCTTTCTGGCGGGAACGGTGACCAACAGGTTTATGAGAAACTGGCCAGCGGCGCCTCCACCTTTACGCTGAAACTCAGGATGAAGGTCCGTGATAAAGAATGGGTTCCACGAGTGGAGTGGGTGGAGAGTTGTCCGTTTAATAAAGCGGATGGCGTGCTGAAAGGCACTGAGTGTTCAGAGCCGGGTGGTACGAAAACAGGTGTGATGGAAGGTAAACCCTGGAGCATCACACAGGCGTGCTGGGCATACCGGGATAAATATGTCACGCAGTCGGCAGATAACGGCACCTGTCAGAAATATGTTGATAATCCGGCCTGTACGCTGGCCTCACGTCAGTGCGCGTTTTATTCCGATGAGGGAGCCTGTCTGCATGAGTATGCCACGTACTCCTGCGAGTCCAGAACATCCGGGAAAGTGATGGTTTGTGGTGGTGATGTCTTCTGTCTCGATGGTGAATGTGATAAGGCGCAGAGCGGAAAAAGCAGTGATTTTGGTGAAGCCGTCTCACAACTGGCTGCGCTTGCCGCCGCAGGTAAGGATGTTGCCGCCCTGAATGGTGTGGATGTCCGGGCTTTTACCGGTGAGGCGAAATTCTGCCGTAAGGCTGCAGCCGGCTTCAGTAACTGCTGTAAGGATGGCGGCTGGGGGCAGGATGTGGGGCTGGCTGAATGTAACAGTGAAGAAAAGGCGCTGGGAAAGGCGAAGGACAACAAACTGACGGTGAGTGTGGGTGAGTTCTGCTCCCGGAAAGTGCTGGGTGTCTGTCTGCAGAAAAAGCGCAGTTACTGCCAGTTTGATTCGAAGCTGGCGCAGATAGTCCAGCAGCAGGGGCGCAACGGACAGTTGCGTATTGGTTTTGGCAGCGCAAAAAGTCCTGACTGCCGGGGGATCACCGTGGATGAACTGCAGCGTATTAAGTTCGACCAGCTGGACTTCACTAACTTCTACGAAGACCTGATGAATAACCAGAAAATCCCGGATAATGGTGCGCTGACCGAAAAAGTGAAAGAGCAGATTGCCGGTCAGCTGAAACAGGTGGGGCAGTAAGGTCGGGAAAATAATGAAAGTCATATTCACGTCGAATCGTCTTGTTGATTTTCTTATCCGGCTTGTTATTACAGCAATTGTCATTTCCCCGGTAATTATCTGGTCATGGAATACGGTAAAAGAAACCACGGTGGGCGGGATACTTGCTGCTGCTTTCGTTATTCTTTACTCCGGTGAGCTCCTGTTTATTCTGTATTTTTGTTTTTCTGCACTGGCTGACCTGCAGAAACCTGATGAAAGAAAAAGTGATGAAAGGAATGAAGATGAATAAAGCATTACTGCCACTGTTACTCTGCTGCTTTATTTTTCCGGCGTCAGGAAAAGATGCAGGCTGGCAGTGGTATAACGAGAAAATAAATCCGAAGAAAAAAGAAAATAAACCAGTCCCTGCGGCTCCCCGTCAGGAGCCGGATATTATGCAGAAACTGACTGCGCTGCAGACGGCAACAAAGCGGGCGCTGTACGAAGCCATTCTGTATCCCGGCGTGGATAATTTTGTGAAATATTTCCGGCTGCAGAATTACTGGACTCAGCAGGCCGGGCTTTTCACCATGAGTGCCAGAAAGGCCATGCTGGCACATCCCGAACTGGACTATAACCTGCAGTACAGCCATTACAACGGTACGGTACGGAACCAGCTGGCGGCAGACCAGGCGCAGCAGCGACAGGCCATTGCCAGACTGGCAGAGCATTACGGCATCATGTTTTTTTACCGTGGGCAGGACCCCATCGACGGGCAACTGGCGCAGGTCATTAATGGCTTCCGGGATACGTATGGTCTGAGTGTTATTCCCGTTTCCGTGGATGGCGTGATTAATCCGCTGTTGCCGGATTCCCGGACTGACCAGGGGCAGGCGCAGCGCCTCGGCGTGAAATATTTCCCGGCCATGATGCTGGTAGACCCGAAACAGGGCAGTGTTCGCCCGTTATCATACGGCTTTATTTCGCAGGACGACCTGGCAAAACAGTTCCTGAACGTTTCTGAAGACTTTAAACCGAATTTTTAACCAAAGGATATATATGCATACAGGGGATTTGTGTTTTTTTACAGGTGCCAGCCTGTTTATCGTGGGGGGGTTATTTCTTTACAGGACCAAATAATAAAGGAGTTTATCTGCTGAGCTCGTTTGTCTTCTTTGTAGTAAATGTCATAAGTGTATGTGTGCTGCCAGATAATTTCTTGTTTCTTTGTGGTGCGGTTATGAATCAGTGTGCCGTACCGGTTGTTTCAATGGCAGTCAGTACCATGCCGGTTATCACGAAGTTTGACAGTTTCAGAAGGATGTTTGTTTGTATTATGTTGTCAGCCATATGGTCTGGAGTGATGTGGTTTTTTATTATTTCATTAGTGAAATGACTGGTGCTAATTTGTCATAAATGCCAAATCCAATAGTGAGGTTGATTACCACAGACCAGAGGATAAACCAGACTGCTATCCAGTGACTTCTGAATAACTCACAGAAATAAACGTAGGTGATTAAAAATATCCATATCACAACAACGATAATTGCTATAAATAACAGAACTGTCATAAATAAATCAGCGAAGGTTTTAATGGGCAGGGAATGCAATAATAAATACACCAGCAAAGCAAAAGCCGTATTACCTGACAATGACTCTCTTATGATGTTTCTCACTATTTCCAGTTTTTCTTTGAAAGATGACTTTTCCATGTAAGGTTCTGATTAATTTCACAAAAATATGAAGATTATATGCGTGAATAAATTCATGTAAACCACAACAGGATATTCAAATGATAAGTAAATACAGATTCTCTTTACCCCGGCTGGATATTACCGGTGTATGGGTGTTCTCCCTGGGGCTCTGGTTTCATATTGTTGCCCGTCTGGTCTACAGAAAGCCCTGGATGGCTTTCTTTCTGGCAGAGCTGATTGCGGCCATTCTCGTAATGTTTGGCGCATACCAGATACTGGATACATGGATAGCCCGCGTCAGTCGGGAGGAAAGGGAAGCTCTGGAAGCCCGTCAGGCCGCCATTCTTGCTGCAGAGAAGGAGAGCAGACATGTCTCTCACTAAATCACTGGTGTTCACCCTGTTACTGAGCGCCGCTGCCGTGCAGGCCTCCATCCGGAATGAGATTGAGCGACTCTGGAATCCGCAGGGTATGGCCGCACAGCCTGCAGCAGACACGTCAGCCAGGACAGAAAAGTCGGCTCCCCGCTGGTTCCGCCTCAGCAACGGAACTCAGGTCAATCTTGCTGACTGGAAAGTGGTGCTGTTCATGCAGGGGCGATGTCCGTACTGTCACCAGTTTGACCCGGTACTGAAACAGCTGGCGCTGCAGTACGGATTTTCCGTATTTCCCTATACCCTGGATGGTCAGGGTGATACGGCCTTCCCGCAGGCGTTACCTGCACCACCGGATGTGCTGAAAACATTCTTCCCGAATATCCCTGTGGCCACACCGACCACCTTCCTGGTTAACGTCAATACGCTTGAAGCGCTGCCGCTTTTACAGGGCGCATCGGATGCTGCCGGTTTTATGGCGCGGATGGATACCGTTCTGCAGATGTACGGAGGAAAAAAAGTGCGAAATAAGCAGGTGGTGTTACTCATTGCCGGAATATCCGGCATCGCGACCGGAATCATCGTCAGCCTGAATATCCCCTTTATCCGTCAGGGGCTTTTTTATCCCTCCAGCCCTGCAGAAATTGTCGTTTCGCTGTGTCTTACCTTTTCTGTTTCTGTTGTGTTTTTTGTGGGGGCAATTGTGGGATGGATTTCGGTGTCTGAAATATATTACAGCCGCATGACCGGTCTGAATGAATCATCAGAAATATCAGAGGAAACTTATGATGACAGAAAACAAAAAGAATCAGGAATTCAAAATCAGAAAAATTAAACGGGATATCGAGCGCAGTTGTGATAACTCCATAAAACACTTCTGGCTTTTTGTGGTTTTCTTTGTTGCCGGATTGCTTTTATGGCACGGTATGCATGCTATTTTCAGCGCCGGTATTGATTCGTGGAAAACAGAGCCGGAATTAAATAATTTGATTTATATGTGGAACATTCTGATGTATGCAATTCCGTATACGTTATATGCGCTTGCAGCAGGGTTTCTTGTTACATATTTTCTGTCCACAATGTATGAATTAATATTCGGGAATATCATGATATTCCTGCTGAAACGTCGTATGCGCCGGGAGAACAGTTTCAGGGAGGGTAATCACGATGCCTCGCATTAAACCTCTTCTGGTTCTTTGTGCCGTTTTACTGACGGTCACACCCGCAGCGTCAGCGGATGTGAACAGCGACATGAATCAGTTCTTTAATAAGCTGGGATTTGCCACCAATACCACCCAGGCCGGAGTCTGGCAGGGGCAGGCTGCCGGGTATGCCTATGGCGGTTCTCTGTATGCCCGTAATCAGGTCAGAAATATCCAGCTTATCTCCATGACACTGCCGGATATCAATGCAGGGTGTGGCGGCATCGATGCTTATCTCGGCTCATTCAGTTTTATTAATGGTGAGCAGCTGCAGCGTTTTGTTAAGCAGATTATGAGTAACGCGATGGGTTACTTTTTTGACCTTGCCCTGCAGACAACGGTGCCCGAAATCAAAACCGCGAAAGATTTCCTGCAGAAGATGGCGAATGACATTAACAGTATGAACCTCAGTAGCTGTCAGGTGGCCCAGGGGCTTGTGGGTGGCCTGTTCCCTCAGACGCAGGAATCTCAGCGGAAAGTCTGCCAGGACATTGGCAGTGAAAGCAATATCTTTGCTGACTGGGCCGCTTCCCGTCAGGGGTGCACTGTCGGAGGGCAGTCCTCAGCGGTTCGTGACAAGGCCAGCGATAAGGACAAGGAGCGGGTACTGAAAAACATCAATATCATCTGGGATTCTCTGTCCAAAAACAGGATGCTTGATGGTAACAAGGAGCTGAAAGAGTTCATTATGACGCTCACCGGTACGCTGATTTTTGGTGAAGACAGTGAGATTACCCCTCTTCCTGCACGAACCACTGACCGCGATATTGTCCGGGCGATTATGGAAGGGGGCACCGCGAAAATTTATCACTGCAATGATTCGGATAAGTGCCTCAACGTGGTGGCCGATGCGAATGTGACCATCAGTAAGGACAGGGCGCTCAAGTCACAGATAGCAAAACTGCTCACCAGTATTCAGAACAAGGCGCTCAGTGATTCTCCGCTGGCTGAGAACGAAAAAAACTTCATTCAGAGCACCACCATTCCTGTTTTCAGATATCTGGTTGACCCACTGATGCTGGGCGTATCCAACAGTGTGCTCTACCAGCTGACGGACTATATCGGTTACGACATCATGCTCCAGTACATTCAGGAACTGCTTCAGCAGGCCCGGGCGATGATTTCCACCGGGAACTACCCGCAGGCGGTCCTGGACAGTGTGCTCGATAACCTTAATCAGGCGCAGCAACAGATTGCCATTTTCCAGAGCCAGGTGCAGGTCCAGCAGGATGCATTGCTGGTCGTTGACCGTCAGATGAGCTACATGCGTCAGCAGTTGTCTGCCCGTATGCTCAGCCGTTACCAGAATAATTATCACTTCGGGGGAGGCGTACAGTGAACGAGGTCTATGTCATCGCCGGTGGGGAATGGTTACGGAACAACCTGAATGCCATCGCTGCCTTTATTAGTACCCGGACGTGGGATTCCATCGAAAAAATTGCGCTCACCCTGTCTGTTGTTGCTGTGGCGTTTATGTGGGTACAGCGACATAACGTGATGGATTTGCTGGGATGGGTTGCCGTGTTTGTGCTTATCAGTCTGCTGATTAATGTCCGCACATCGGTGCAGATTATTGATAACAGTGACCTGGTTCAGGTTCATCGTGTGGACAATGTACCGGTCGGGCTGGCGATGCCATTATCGCTGACAACCCGTATCGGGCATGCAATGGTGGCCGGCTATGAGATGGTTTTCGCTCAGCCGGACAGCGCCACCTACAGCAAGACAGGGATGCTGTTCGGGGCGAATCTGATAGTGAAAAGCACCGATTTTCTCTCCCGGAATCCGGAAATCATCAGTCTGTTTCAGGACTACGTCCAGAACTGCGTGCTGGGTGATATTTACCTGAACCACAAATACACGCTGGAAGACCTGATGGCCTCCTCTGACCCGTATACCATAATCTTTTCTCAGCCCAGCCCTTTACGTCAGGTGCCGAATAATAATTACAGTTTTCTGCACAGCTCAGAGCCGTTTGTGTCCTGTAAGGACGCATCCGTCGGACTGAAGGATAAGCTGAATTTTGATACGAATACCGGAGGCAAGACCTGGCATTATTATGTGCAGCAGTTATTTGGCGGCAGACCGGACCCTGACCTGTTATTCAGGGAACTGCTCAGTGACAGTTACAGCTATTTCTACGGTGCCAGCCAGTCGGCCAGCCAGATTATGCGTAAGAATGTGACAATAAATGCACTGAAAGAGGGTATCACCAGTAATGCGGCCCGTAACGGTGATACGGCCAGCCTGGTGAGTCTGGCCACCACCTCATCAATGGAGAAACAGCGACTGGCGCACGTCTCTGTCGGGCATGTGATAATGCGAAACCTGCCGATGGTCCAGACCATTCTGACCGGAATAACCATTGGTATTTTCCCGCTTCTGGTACTGGCTGCTGCATTTAACAAAATGACACTGCCGGTGCTGAAGGGTTATGTGTTTGCCCTTATGTGGCTGCAGACCTGGCCTCTGCTGTACGCCATTCTGAACAGTGCCATGACATTCTATGCGAAGCAGAACGGTGCCCCGGTGGTGTTGTCGGAAGTCTCTCAGATACAGCTGAAATACTCCGACCTGGCATCAACCGCAGGTTATCTCTCAGCGATGATCCCCCCTCTGTCATGGATGATGGTACGAGGCCTTGGTGCCGGATTTTCCAGCGTATACAGCCACTTTGCGTCTTCTTCCATCACGCCAACCGCCAGTGCGGCAGGCAGTGTGGTTGACGGTAATTACTCCTACGGCAACATGCAGACGGAGAACGTGAACGGCTTCAGCTGGAGCACCAACAGTACCACGTCATTTGGTCAGATGATGCACCAGACTGGCAGTGGTGCAACCGCCACGCAGACCCGTGACGGCAGTATGGTGATGGACGCCAGTGGGGCAATGTCCCGTTTGCCGGTTGGTATTAATGCAACGCGTCAGATTGCAGCAGCGCAACAGGAAATGGCCCGGGAGTCGATGAATAAGGCGGAAAGTGCCCTGCATGGTTTCAGCAGCAGTATTGGCAGTGCCTGGAACACACTCAGCCAGTTTGGCTCTAACCGGGGAAGCAGTGATTCAGTCACCAGTGGCGCTGACAGCACGATGAGCGCGCAGGACTCCATGATGGCCAGCCGTATGCGCAGTGCGGTGGAAAGCTATGCGAAGGCGCATAATATCAGTAATGAGCAGGCGACAAGAGAACTGGCATCCAGAAGTACGAGAGGTTCTGCGGGGATGTATGGTGATGCTCATGCTGAATGGGGGGTTAAACCTAAAATTCTTGGTGTTGGTGGTGGCGCAGGTGTCAGAGGTGGTGGTAGGACAAGTATTGACTGGAATGATGAGGATGCGCATCAGGCCAGCAGTGGTTCACGGGCCAGCCATGATGCCCGTCATGATATTGATGCCAGAGCTACACAAGACTTTAAAGAAGCAAGCGACTACTTTATTAATCGCAAGGTCAGTGAATCCGGCAGCCATACTGACAATAATGCCGATTCCCGCGTGGATCAGTTGTCAGCAGCCCTGAACTCAGCGAAACAGAGTTACGACCAGTACACGACGAATATGACCCGCAGCCATGAATATGCGGAAATGGCCTCCCGTACTGAAAGTATGAGCGGACAGATGAGTGAAGACCTGTCGCAACAGTTTGCACAGTATGTGATGAAACATGCGCCGCAGGATGCAGAAGCTATTCTGACAAACACCAGTTCACCGGAGATTGCAGAACGTCGTCGGGCAATGGCCTGGTCTTTTGTTCAGGAACAGGTGCAGCCTGGTGTTGATAGCGCCTGGCGTGAATCCCGTGGCGATATCGGTAAAGGAATGGAGAGCGTACCTTCGGGCGGTGGCAGCCAGGATATTATTGCAGACCATCAGGGGCATCTGGGTATTATTGAGCAAAGAACGCAGGACAGTAATATCCGTAACGATGTGAAGCAGCAGGTTGATAATATGGTCACAGAATATCGAGGCAATATCGGAGATACTCAGAACAGCATCCGCGGCGAGGAAAGTATTGTAATAGGACAGTATTCTGAACTGCAAAATCACCATAAAACAGAGGCATTATCTCAGAATGATAAATATAATGAAGAAAAATCAGCTCAGGAAGGAATACCCGGTGCTGACAGCCCACAGGATCTTATGAACAGGGCAAAAGAGTATCAGGATAAGTATAAGCAATAATGCTGGGTTTGGGAGATGATAATGAAAAATTTAGCTCATATTGCTCTGATAACTGTGATACAGCTCATTGCCTGTAATCTGGCTGATTGGGGGAGCGCTGAAACAGTTTTTATCCTGTGCTTTATTGTACTATGGCAGGGACTGTTTATATGGTTGTTTTCTCAAATACGAAAAAAACGGCATGTGTCGGATGAGTTTAAATTCAGTAAAGGCGTTTGGTATATACTGATGCCAGTATCTTCCTTATTCTCTCCGTTATTAAGCCTGATGACTTTTATCATTGGTACACTATACGAATTAAGGCGAGTTTGTGGTTGTGTAAGTGTAAGAGAATGGATGCAATCTCAGGTAAATGAAAACGCCAATGAAGAATTGCATCTGGATTTTGATGATGTGAGTTTTGATTATGTGGATTTTTATCGTACTAATCCGGCAACAGGATTAGCTATGCATGGAGGATTTGATTCAGCAGGAAATACTTTTGGAACTTGTTGGCAGGACTATGATGATAGGCGATAAGAAAACTGTAGCTTGTAATAAAGGTAATTTGATGAAAACAAAAAAATTGATGATGGTTACCCTGGTCAGTTCCACTCTGGTCCTTTCAGGGTGTGGTGCGATGAGCACAGCAATCAAGAAGCGTAATCTTGAAGTCAAAACTCAGATGAGTGAAACCATCTGGCTTGAACCCGCCAGCGAACGCACGGTATTTCTGCAGATCAAAAACACGTCTGATAAAGATATGAGTGGGCTGCAGGGCAAAATTGCTGATGCTGTGAAAGAAAAAGGGTATCAGGTGGTGACTTCTCCGGATAAAGCCTACTACAGGATTCAGGCGAATGTGCTGAAGGCCGATAAGATGGATCTGCGGGAGTCTCAGGGATGGCTGAACCGTGGTTATGAAGGCGCAGCTGTTGGTGCAGCATTAGGTGCCGGTATTACCGGATATAACTCCAATTCTGCCGGTGCCACACTCGGTGTAGGCCTTGCTGCTGGTCTGGTGGGTATGGCTGCAGATGCAATGGTGGAAGATGTGAACTATACCATGATCACGGATGTGCAGATTGCAGAGCGTACTAAGGCAACGGTGACAACGGATAATATTGCCGCTCTTCGTCAGGGCACATCAGGTGAGAAAATTCAGACCAGTACTGAAACGGGTAACCAGCATAAATACCAGACCCGGGTGGTCTCAAATGCGAACAAGGTTAACCTGAAATTTGAAGAGGCGAAACCTGTTCTCGAAGACCAGTTGGCCAAATCAATTGCTAATATATTGTAATTTAGGATGAGACTGGATAAAGCTGTACCAGTCTCATATAAATTCCCTATTATGGCATTAAGGGGGTAGTCGTGTTAATCAGAAAATGTATAGTGTTATTAATTTGTTTTCTCATTCAGGGATGCATAAGTACAGAAGTATCTGAAGGAGCTTTATATAAATATAAAAATAAACATGTAAGAGAATTTTTGTCCGATCAGATAATGTATAATATTCATAATGAGAATTATAATTATATCACCCGCACTGGAGGTTCTGATACTTATTTTTTATATACTCCAGCTTTGTTTGTTGATAAACAGGTTGCAGCACCATCGGTGAATGTTGAAAACTTATGTATTATAAGCGGAGGGCAAGGTCGAATTAAGAAATTTACGGCTGATACTTTTATTGAATCAGGCTATAAAGTTGCTAAAGCCTTTCGTGATATGGGATTGTATGCTCATTTCGGAGCATATGAAGCATTCAGGGATTCTTATCAGAGTTTTGAAGAACAAAAAGTTGCGTATAGATTTCAAACGAAAAAGCTGGATGAGCATATAAAAAGAGGTTATTTCTTTGATGACTTTTCCTGTGTTGTTAATGGAAAAACAATATGGTCGCTTTCAATTGAACCAGTCGCTGTTGATAAGGATTCATCAGATGTTGACCAGATATGGATGCTTATGACGGTTAATAGCTGATCTTTAGGGATAAAACTAAATAGCGTCAAGAGAATATTATCCGTGGCTGGGATGACTGGCCTCCTGACTGACGCCTCGCGTTGCTCGTTGTCTAACCCCGGGAAGTAACAAAATAAATTTTGTCGCTTCCCGGCGTTTCCGAAATAAATATGAGAACACTGAACGGTTGTGCAAATTCTTTGTGCGACCGTGAAGTGTTGCCGGCGAAGCCGGGATCTTCCGGAGAAAGTCATTATGACATCAGACAATATCGCTGAATATGTTGGTGAGAATAATCAATTTACTGAGAAGCCTGTAACTGAATCCCCCCGGTGATACAGGATAATACAGCGACAACTAAAGACTATCTGTACAGCAATAATATTGATACTGACCTTTTAGTGGTTATCGGAGGGCTTATTGTTATATTGTTTCTCATGATGCTTGTCATGTACTTTATTAATTCTCTCAGGTATAAGGAATTAACTGAAATACTGACAAAAATATCTTTTCCTGAGAAATCCGGGAGCAATCCGCTTAAGCCGGAAGAGGGCCGCTGTAATTTGTTGTCCCTGTGTGTGCTGGCCCGGGTATTCTGTACTCCCAAAAAGCTGGCAGAAGTCTCCAGACAGATCATCGTGACCAGTGCGCAGGAAATTGCCTGGACGCCCGGGAATAGCCGTATTGATGGTGAGCAGGAAGAAAATATTACCTGGTCTCTGTCGTCACAGACTCATGCCGATAAATACGAGCTCATCAATAAAACGTCCCGTGTATCTCCTGACAGTGGCCACTTTTATGAACCGGGCACGGCTCTGGATTATCGTGAACGGGTACGCCTTTTTGTTCAGATCCAGTATTCACACGAGAGTGACTGGTCTGAAATATTGCGCCTGACTGATATCGTGCTGGAAAAAGTTTCTTCCGGCAGGCCAGCAGGCGGCTATCACCACCGGTATACAGGGTATACATGGTTTGTTCTGTGAATGCATTCCACACCGCTCTTTTCTGCTCTGTTCCTGACTTTCCCGGAGTTTCATCATGAGTTTTAACGCAAAGGATATGACCCAGGGCGGTCAGATTGCGTCCATGCGTATCCGCATGTTCAGCCAGATCGCCAATATCATGCTTTACTGCCTGTTCATTTTTTTCTGGATCCTCGTTGGTCTGGTTTTATGGGTAAAACTAAGCTGGCAGACGTTTGTGAACGGCTGTATTTACTGGTGGTGCACCACGCTGGAAGGCATGCGGGATTTAATCAGGTCCCAGCCGGTCTATGAGATCCAGTATTACGGCAAAACCTTCCGGATGAACGCGGCTCAGGTACTGCATGATAAATATATGATCTGGTGCGGTGAGCAGCTATGGTCCGCATTCGTTCTGGCCACTATTGTGGCCCTGGTTATCTGCCTGATCACCTTCTTTGTTGTCTCCTGGATTCTGGGGCGTCAGGGTAAACAACAGAGCGAAAATGAAGTCACAGGTGGTCGTCAGCTGACAGACAACCCGAAGGACGTTGCCCGGATGCTGAAAAAAGACGGCAAGGACTCCGATATCCGGATTGGCGACCTGCCGATTATCCGGGATTCCGAAATCCAGAACTTCTGTCTGCACGGCACGGTCGGGGCCGGTAAGTCGGAAGTTATCCGTCGTCTGGCCAACTACGCCCGTCAGCGTGGTGATATGGTGGTGATTTATGACCGATCAGGGGAATTTGTTAAAAGTTACTATGACCCGTCCATTGATAAGATCCTGAATCCGCTGGATGCCCGCTGTGCCGCCTGGGATTTGTGGAAGGAGTGCCTGACACAGCCGGATTTTGATAATACGGCAAATACCCTGATCCCGATGGGTACAAAAGAGGATCCGTTCTGGCAGGGTTCAGGACGTACCATTTTTGCGGAAGCGGCGTACCTGATGCGCAATGACCCCAACCGCAGCTACAGCAAACTGGTGGACACACTGCTTTCCATCAAAATTGAAAAACTGCGTACCTTCCTGCGTAATTCACCTGCGGCCAACCTGGTGGAAGAGAAAATCGAGAAAACGGCGATTTCCATCCGTGCAGTGCTGACCAACTACGTGAAAGCCATCCGTTACCTGCAGGGGATTGAGCATAACGGTGAGCCCTTCACCATCCGTGACTGGATGCGTGGTGTCCGGGAAGATCAGAAAAACGGCTGGCTGTTTATCTCGTCGAACGCCGACACCCATGCTTCCCTGAAACCGGTGATCTCCATGTGGCTGTCCATTGCCATTCGTGGGCTGCTGGCAATGGGAGAAAACCGTAACCGTCGTGTGTGGTTTTTCTGTGATGAGTTACCCACGTTACACAAATTGCCGGACCTGGTGGAGATCCTGCCGGAAGCCCGTAAGTTCGGTGGCTGTTATGTGTTTGGTATCCAGTCCTATGCCCAGCTGGAAGATATCTACGGTGAGAAAGCGGCAGCCACGCTGTTTGACGTCATGAACACCCGTGCCTTTTTCCGTTCTCCCAGCCATAAGATTGCAGAGTTCGCTGCCGGTGAAATTGGTGAGAAAGAGCACCTGAAAGCCAGCGAGCAGTATTCCTACGGTGCTGACCCTGTACGTGACGGGGTATCGACCGGTAAGGATATGGAGCGCCAGACGCTGGTCAGTTATTCCGACATTCAGTCTCTGCCGGATCTGACCTGCTATGTCACCCTGCCCGGACCGTATCCGGCAGTAAAACTCTCACTGAAATATCAGGCACGACCGAAGGTTGCTCCGGAGTTTATTCCGCGTGACCTCAATCCGGAAATGGAGAACCGCCTGAGCGCCGTGCTTGCTGCAAGGGAAGCAGAAGGTCGCCAGATGGCCAGTCTCTTCGAACCGGAGGTTGTCTCCGGAGAAGACGTGACTCAGGCTGAACAGCCACAACAGCCAGTGTCTTCTGTCATCAATGATAAGAAGTCAGATGCAGGTGTGAGTGTTCCGGCAGGGGGGATCGCGCAGGAGCTGAAAATGAAACCGGAAGAAGAGATGGAACAGCAACTGCCACCCGGGATCAGTGAATCCGGTGAAGTGGTGGATATGGCCGTTTATGAGGCATGGCAACGGGAGCAGAATCCGGATATCCAGCAGCAGATGCAGCGCCGTGAAGAGGTAAATATCAACGTGCACCGGGAGCGCGGGGAGGATGTTGAGCCGGGAGATGATTTCTGATGAACAGGTCAGCTCCAGTCTTCAATTCGCAGACCGTCCACACGTTCAAATTCCCGGGTGTTATTAGTCACAATAATCAGTCCCCGACTGCGGGCATGACCTGCGATCATTTGATCAAATGGTCCGACAGGGCGTCCCTGACGGGCAAGTTCTGCTCTTATCTGGCCGGTGTGTGTGGCTGCTGCAGCGTCGTAATCCAGAACATCAATGCGGGAAACAAATCCCTCGATCACAGCGAGATTGCGTTCAGGCATCTGGCTTTTTTCTGCACCATATATCAGCTCCATCAGGGTGACAGAGCTGATACACATTCTCCCCTGGTTCAGGTTAAAACGTTCTCTGACACTGGCGGGCTTGTTCTTTATTGTGAAAATGCAGATGTTGGTATCGAGCATAAACTTCAGCATCAGAATGACTCCCTTTCCTGCATGCCGGGCTGTTCCCTGTTATCCATAAAATCAGCGCTGACGCTGTTTCCGTCGAACCATTCATCCCATGACTCTCCGGCTGGCGTAATGATACGGGTTCGTCCGACAGCAATCACTTCAACGCGTTTTACGTTTTCCGGCAATGCAACCGCTTTTGGCAGCCTGACCGCCTGGCTGCGGTTGCTGAGAAATACGGTGGTTTCCATCATTTACCTCCTTACATGGATATGTCTTGCGCATATCCATTGTGGGATCGTTGTCGGGATATGTCAAAGGGATATACGTTTATGATGAGTATCGCGCAGGTCAGATCGGCCGGAAGTGCCGGTAACTATTATACCGACAAGGATAATTACTATGTGCTGGGCAGCATGGGGGAACGCTGGGCCGGCAGGGGGGCAGAGCAACTGGGGCTGCAGGGCAGTGTCGATAAGGATGTCTTTACCCGTCTTCTGGAGGGGAAACTGCCGGACGGAGCGGATTTAAGCCGCATGCAGGATGGCAGTAACAGGCATCGTCCCGGTTACGACCTGACGTTCTCCGCCCCCAAAAGTGTCTCCATGATGGCCATGCCAGGTGGCGATAAGCGCCTGATTGATGCACATAATCAGGCCGTGGATTTTGCTGTCCGTCAGGTGGAGGCGCTGGCCTCCACACGGGTGATGACGGACGGACAGTCAGAAACGGTACTGACCGGTAATCTGGTGATGGCACTGTTTAACCACGACACCAGTCGCGATCAGGAACCACAGTTACACACGCATGCGGTGGTGGCTAATGTCACGCAGCATAACGGCGAGTGGAAGACACTGAGCAGTGACAAAGTGGGGAAAACGGGGTTCATTGAGAATGTGTACGCTAATCAGATTGCCTTTGGCAGGCTCTACCGGGAAAAACTGAAAGA
This sequence comes from Escherichia sp. KS167_9B, assembly GCF_030295215.1. Taxonomy (NCBI): domain Bacteria; kingdom Pseudomonadati; phylum Pseudomonadota; class Gammaproteobacteria; order Enterobacterales; family Enterobacteriaceae; genus Escherichia; species Escherichia sp. KS167_9B. The sequence continues at coordinate 90,922 of NZ_AP025755.1, read as the reverse complement.
GCAGGTTGAGGCGTTGGGCTATGAAACTGAAGTGGTTGGTAAGCACGGTATGTGGGAAATGCCGGGCGTACCGGTGGAGGCCTTTTCCGGACGCTCGCAGGCTATCCGGGCGGCCGTCGGGGAAGACGCCTCGCTGAAATCCCGGGATGTGGCGGCACTGGATACGCGAAAATCCAAACAGCACGTCGATCCTGAAGTCAGAATGGCTGAATGGATGCAGACGCTGAAGGAAACCGGGTTCGACATCCGGGCATATCGTGACGCGGCGGATCAGCGTGCGGAGAGCCGCATGCAGACGCCCGGGCCAGCTTCACAGGACGGGCCGGATGTGCAGCAGGCGGTGACACAGGCCATTGCCGGATTAAGTGAACGAAAAGTGCAGTTTACGTACACGGACGTGCTGGCCAGAACGGTCGGTATATTGCCGCCGGAAAATGGTGTGATTGAGCGGGCCCGTGCCGGTATCGATGAGGCCATCAGCCGTGAGCAGCTGATTCCCCTCGACCGTGAGAAGGGGCTGTTCACGTCCGGGATTCATGTGCTCGATGAGCTGTCAGTCCGGGCACTCAGTCGTGACATCATGAAACAGAACCGGGTGACTGTACATCCGGAGAAAAGTGTCCCCCGGACGACCGGTTACAGCGATGCTGTCAGCGTTCTGGCACAGGACCGTCCGTCGCTGGCCATTGTGTCCGGGCAGGGCGGTGCAGCCGGGCAGCGTGAGCGGGTGGCCGAGCTGGCAATGATGGCCCGGGAGCAGGGGCGGGAAGTGCAGATTATCGCCGCTGACCGTCGCTCGCAGATGAACCTGAAGCAGGATGAGCGGCTGTCCGGTGAGCTGATAACCGGGCGGCGTCAGCTGCTGGAGGGCATGGCCTTCACACCGGGAAGTACTGTTATCGTTGACCAGGGCGAAAAACTCTCCCTGAAAGAGACGTTAACCCTGCTGGACGGTGCCGCACGTCATAACGTACAGGTCCTGATAAGCGACAGCGGACAGCGAACCGGTACAGGCAGTGCGCTGATGGCCATGAAAGATGCCGGGGTGAACACATATCGCTGGCAGGGGGGAGAGCAGCGACCGGCAACCATCATCAGTGAACCGGACCGGAATGTCCGCTATGCCCGGCTGGCCGGGGACTTTGCGGCCAGCGTGAAAGCCGGAGAAGAGAGCGTGGCACAGGTCAGCGGAGTACGGGAACAGGCCATACTGACACAGGCCATTCGCAGTGAGCTGAAAACACAGGGCGTGCTCGGACACCCGGAGGTGACCATGACTGCACTGTCACCGGTCTGGCTGGACAGCCGGAGCCGTTATCTGCGGGATATGTATCGCCCGGGGATGGTGATGGAGCAGTGGAACCCGGAGACACGCAGTCATGACCGTTATGTGATAGACCGGGTGACGGCGCAGAGTCACAGCCTGACCCTGCGGGATGCGCAGGGCGAAACGCAGGTGGTGCGTATTTCCTCCCTGGACAGCAGCTGGTCGCTGTTCCGGCCGGAAAAAATACCGGTGGCAGAGGGCGAGCGTCTGAGGGTGACGGGAAAAATCCCCGGACTCCGCATCTCCGGCGGTGACCGCCTGCAGGTGGCATCCGTCAGCGAGGACGCGATGACGGTTGTTGTGCCGGGGCGGGCTGAACCGGCCTCCCTGCCTGTTGGCTACTCACCGTTCACGGCACTGAAGCTGGAGAGCGGCTGGGTGGAAACGCCCGGGCATTCCGTCAGTGACAGTGCGACGGTGTTTGCCTCCGTCACACAGATGGCAATGGACAACGCCACCCTGAACGGTCTGGCCCGCAGCGGTCGTGATGTCCGGCTGTATTCCTCACTGGATGAAACCCGTACTGCGGAAAAACTTGCCCGCCATCCGTCCTTTACGGTGGTTTCTGAGCAGATAAAGGCGCGTGCCGGTGAGACATTGCTGGAAACCGCTATCAGTCTGCAGAAAGCCGGGCTTCACACGCCGGCACAGCAGGCCATTCATCTGGCCCTTCCGGTGGTGGAAAGTAAAAACCTGGCCTTCAGCCAGGTGGACCTGCTGACAGAGGCGAAGTCGTTTGCTGCAGAAGGAACCAGTTTTACTGACCTGGGACGGGAAATCAATGCGCAGATAAAACGCGGTGATTTACTGTATGTGGATGTGGCAAAAGGCTATGGCACAGGACTGCTGGTTTCCCGTGCGTCGTATGAGGCAGAAAAGAGCATTCTTCGCCATATTCTCGAAGGTAAGGAGGCGGTCACGCCGCTGATGGAGAGAGTACCTGGCGAACTCATGGAGAAACTGACATCAGGACAGCGCGCCGCCACCCGCATGATACTGGAAACCATCGACCGTTTCACGGTGGTGCAGGGCTATGCCGGTGTGGGTAAGACCACACAGTTCCGGGCGGTGATGTCAGCCGTGAACATGCTGCCGGAGAGTGAGCGTCCCCGTGTTGTGGGGCTGGGGCCCACTCACCGTGCGGTCGGGGAGATGCGCAGCGCCGGCGTGGATGCGCAGACACTGGCGTCCTTTCTGCATGACACGCAGCTGCAGCAGCGCAGCGGAGAAACGCCGGATTTCAGCAACACGCTGTTCCTGCTCGATGAGAGCTCTATGGTGGGCAATACCGACATGGCACGGGCATACGCCCTGATTGCGGCCGGTGGTGGTCGTGCTGTGGCCAGCGGTGACACGGACCAGCTGCAGGCCATCGCGCCCGGTCAGCCTTTCCGTCTCCAGCAGACGCGCAGTGCTGCCGATGTGGCCATCATGAAGGAGATTGTGCGTCAGACGCCGGAACTGCGGGAGGCGGTATACAGCCTGATTAACCGGGATGTGGAAAGAGCATTGTCCGGGCTTGAGAGTGTGAAACCGTCTCAGGTGCCACGTCAGGAGGGCGCCTGGGCACCGGAGCACTCCGTGACGGAGTTCAGTCACAGCCAGGAAGCGAAACTGGCAGAAGCGCAGCAGAAGGCGATGCTGAAAGGCGAGGCTTTTCCGGATGTCCCCATGACACTGTATGAAGCCATTGTCCGTGACTATACCGGCAGGACACCGGAAGCACGGGAGCAGACGCTGATTGTCACGCACCTGAATGAAGACCGGCGCGTGCTGAACAGCATGATTCATGATGCACGGGAAAAGGCCGGTGAGCTGGGAAAAGAGCAGGTCATGGTGCCTGTCCTGAATACAGCGAATATACGCGACGGGGAACTGCGTCGTCTCTCCACCTGGGAGAATAACCCGGATGCCATTGTCCTGGTGGATAATGTGTATCACCGGATTGCCGGTATCAGCAGGGATGACGGGCTGATAACCCTGCAGGATACGGACGGTAACTCACGGCTGATTTCGCCCCGGGAGGCGGTGGCTGAAGGTGTCACACTGTACACCCCGGACAAAATCCGGGTGGGGACCGGTGACCGGATGCGCTTCACGAAGAGTGACCGGGAGCGCGGTTATGTGGCCAACAGCGTCTGGACGGTGATGGCGGTTTCCGGTGACAGTGTCACGCTGTCGGACGGACAGCAGACGCGGGTGATTCGCCCCGGTCAGGAGCGGGCAGAGCAACATATTGACCTGGCCTATGCCATCACCGCCCACGGTGCGCAGGGGGCAAGTGAAACCTTTGCCATCGCGCTTGAAGGCACGGAAGGTAACCGGAAACTGATGGCAGGCTTTGAATCAGCCTACGTGGCCCTGTCGCGTATGAAGCAGCATGTACAGGTGTACACCGATAACCGTCAGGGCTGGACGGATGCCATTAACAATGCCGTACAGAAAGGAACAGCCCACGATGTGTTTGAACCGAAACCGGACCGGGAGGTCATGAATGCAGAGCGGCTGTTCAGTACGGCGCGGGAGCTGCGGGATGTGGCGGCAGGCCGTGCCGTTCTTCGTCAGGCGGGGCTGGCCGGGGGAGACAGTCCTGCACGGTTTATTGCACTGGGGCGCAAATATCCGCAGCCGTATGTGGCACTGCCGGCTTTTGACCGTAACGGCAGGTCAGCTGGTATCTGGCTGAACCCGCTGACCACGGATGACGGAAACGGGCTGCGGGGATTCAGTGGTGAAGGCCGGGTGAAGGGCAGTGAAGATGCACAGTTTGTGGCCCTGCAGGGCAGCCGTAACGGAGAGAGTCTGCTGGCTGATAATATGCAGGATGGTGTCCGGATTGCCCGTGATAATCCTGACAGCGGTGTGGTGGTGAGAATTGCCGGTGAAGGTCGCCCGTGGAATCCGGGTGCCATCACCGGTGGCCGCGTGTGGGGGGATATCCCGGACAACAGCGTCCAGCCGGGAGCCGGAAATGGCGAACCGGTCACGGCAGAGGTACTGGCACAGCGGCAGGCTGAAGAGGCTATCCGCCGTGAAACGGAACGTCGCGCAGATGAAATTGTCCGTAAAATGGCAGAGGAAAAACCTGACCAGCCGGATGACAAAACAGAGCAGGCTGTCAGGGATATTGCCGGGCAGGAGCGTGACCGGGCTGTCACTTCTGAACGGGAAGCCGTACTGCCGGAGAGTGTGCTGCGTGAGCCTCAACGGGTGCAGGACGCTGTCCGGGAGGTTGCCCGGGAAAATCTGTTGCAGGAGCGACTGCAGCAGATGGAGCGGGATATGGTCCGTGACCTGCAGAAAGAGAAAACCCTGGGCGGAGACTGATACTGTCGGCCCGGGCGTTTGTGTTAACCCCCTGAGGAGATTGCTGATATGGAAACCTTCCCTGACCCTGATGACATCCGGGGAAAAACAGCAGACATACTGAGCGCGTTATCCGTGGACAATATTCCTGAGCGTTATGGCTTTACGGCAGAGCTGGCATCGCTGAAAAACTGCATAAGCGAGGATGAATATTGCAACATGGAGTTTTACAAGACGGGGTGCGCCTTCCTGAAAGCTTTACTGAGAACCCGGCTGAGACTTAAAAAAACCGACCCCGCGCATCCGTTGCTGCCCGTGATATCTTCGTCGGTGGAAGAGCTCAGAACACAGCTTAAGGAAAATGAAGCTTACGTCCGCCTTTTAATCGGGATGGATGCGGTTTCCCGACGGGTTGGTGTGATGAATGTGTCTCTTCTCGGCCTTACCGCAGTGATGATACTGATTATCGGGGGAACTGTGCTGGCACATGTATGGTTTTAAAGCTTCGTAAGGCGTGATGATATGGAGAATATGAATAACACGGTCGGTGTTGTGACCATGAAACCCCGGGAGTGGCTGGAGCGCCTTCTTGTCTGGTCCCCCGGACAGCGGGATATCATCAAAACGGTGGCACTGGTGCTGATGGTACTGGACCATGCAAACCGCATTCTGCATCTGGACCAGACGTGGATGTTTCTGGCCGGGCGTGGAGCCTTTCCGCTGTTTGCCCTGGTATGGGGGCTGAATCTGTCCCGTCATGCGCATATCCGGCAGTCGGCCATTAACCGGCTGTGGGGATGGGCTGTGATTGCCCAGTTCGCGTATTACGTTGCCGGCTTTCCCTGGTATGAAGGGAATATCCTGTTTGCCTTTGCGGTTGCGGCACAGATGCTGACGTGGTGTGAAACGCGCAGTTGGTGGCGTTTGGTGGGGGTCATATTGCTGCTGGCAGCGTGGCTGCCTTTGTCCGGCACCAGTTACGGCATTGCCGGGCTACTAATGCTGGCGGTCAGCCACAGGCTGTACAGGGAGAAAGACAGAACGGAACGTCTGGCGCTGGTTGCCTGCCTGCTGACCGTGATTCCTGCGCTTAACCTCGCCACCAGTGATGTGGCGGCTGTAGCTGGCCTTGTGATGACGGTGCTGACCGTTGGTCTGGTGTCGTGTGCAGGGAAATCACTACCCCGTTTCTGGCCCGGGGATTTTTTCCCGATTTTCTATGCCTGTCATCTGGCTGTGCTGGGCGTTCTGGCACTGTGACGGGTGTGGTATCTTTGACTGTAACAGGATGATTCGTCAGAGGCAGAACACAGCATGACAGAGCAGAAGCGACCGGTACTGACACTGAAGCGGAAAACGGAAGGAGAGACGCCTGTCCGCAGCCGGAAAACCATCATCAATGTCACCACGCCACCAAAATGGAAGGTGAAAAAGCAGAAGCTGGCCGAGAAAGCGGCCCGGGAAGCAGAGCAGGCGGCAAAAAAAGCGCAGGCCAGACAGGCGCTGTCCATTTATCTGAACCTGCCCACACTGGATGAGGCCGTGAACACCCTGAAGCCCTGGTGGCCGGGATTATTTGACGGTGACACCCCCCGGCTTCTGGCCTGCGGTATCCGTGACGTGTTACTGGAAGACGTGGTGCAGCGGAATATCCCGCTCTCGCATAAAAAACTGCGCAGGGCGCTGAAGGCCATTACCCGTTCAGAAAGCTATCTGTGTGCCATGAAAGCCGGTGCCTGCCGGTATGACACGGAAGGGTATGTGACGGAGCATATTTCTCAGGAGGAGGAAGCGTATGCGGCAGCGCGTCTGGATAAAATCCGCCGCCAGAACCGGATAAAGGCAGAACTTCAGGCCGTGCTTGATGAGAAATAAAAAAAAGCCTCCATCAGAGAGAGGAAGCAGGGAAATAAGGCTTAAAAGGAAATAACTTCCGTACCCGAAAGGAACCCAGTCCACTGAATTATTTACCACAATAATACTGACGACTGAAAGGGAGGGACAGAAAAATGAATGGATTCAGAAACAGTTCACGGAACGCTCAGGTCTGGCGCTGGCAGCGTGCCGGAGGCCGGGCTGTTATTCTGGAAGTCAGGGGGCTCTGGATGGAAGCCGCTGAAGCATGGCGACGGGCTGCCGGTGTTGCGCCCCGGTCAGACTGGCAGCAGTTTGCCCGGAAAAGGGCTGAACACTGCCACCGGCGCTGCCGGGGAAGGGTGTAACGAAAAAAGCAGCCTTCATTACTCCAGGAGTCAGAAGGCTGAATAATGCATGAGATTTACTTTTTTAATCTCCGGTCGGGTAGTATGACCGGACAATTCTGAGTAGCACAGAGTTTTTTCCGTATTAAGTCGTGAGTTTATATTTTGTGATTTATTTCACAAAATAAGGCGTTATTCAATGTGTGCTGCAATATTCAGGATGTCTGAAATAAAGGAGCCATTTATTTGATATGGAAAAATGCTGATCCGGTTCCACCCTGGATATGGAGACACCGTAAATAAAGCGATGGAAATCTTATCATTCATCTGTTCTCAGCGGGAATCAAAATGGCGAAAACAAAACAGGAATGGCTGTATCAGTTACGGCGATGTTCATCAGTCAATACGCTGGAAAAAATTATTCATAAAAACAGAGACAGCTTATCGGGCAGTGAACGTGAATCATTTAATTCAGCAGCAGACCACCGGTTAGCGGAATTAATCACCGGAAAGTTATATGACGGGATACCAAAAGAGATATGGAAATATGTAAGGTAATAATTCAGCATAGTTAATCACCAGGAGCAGATAAACAATGAAACTGATTATTTTTATTCTCATTGTTCTGATTATTGCAGCGTTACTTATCCGGATTATCCTCAAAAGTGTAAATCAGCATTCTCCTTTGCTGATGGAATTGCATGCGGCAGGTATACGGACCGGTGATGCAGAGCGAATACTGGCCAGCGGTGAATACTGGCAACGTCAGAAGACGTTGCTGACAGAAAGGGAAGTCAGTTTTATGAAAGGACTGTTCAGAATTGTGGATATGAAGCGGTGGTATCTGTGTCCGCAGGTACGGGTCGCGGATATCGTCCAGCTGAACAGGAATATCCGGCCACAATCACGCCAGTGGTGGCAGTTATTCAGGATGGTGTCTCAGTGGTATGTTGATGTGGTTATCGTTGAACGGCGTTCGTTCAGTATTGTTGCAGCAGTAGAGCTGGATGATGCCAGCCATTTACGACCGGAACGCAGACACCGGGATATTCTTCTGGAAGAGGTTCTGAGGCAGGCTGGTATTCCGTTGCTCAGAAGCCACGATACCAGAAAACTGCTGCAGATGACCGTAGAATGGCTGAATACAACAGGGGCTGAGCAGCAGTCACAGGAATATCGTAGCTGACGCCTTCGCGTTGCTCAGTTGTCCAACCCCGGAAACGGGAAAAAGCAAGTTTTCCCCGCTCCCGGCGTTTCTGTAATAAAAAACGGGAAATGGTGGCCACAGAGTAAATTCCGGAACCACCTGTACCTAAACTTTATATAATAATGGTGAATATATGGAATATGATGATGTATCAGAATTAATGATTAAGTGTGAACACAATATTCTTATTGTGGGGAATTCTGCCTCTCACATTGATAAGTTTTTTAAGGGGGATTCTATACCTGGTTCTAAATATTATGATTTCACCCAGATTAACAGTGATTCAGATGTAGAGAAAAATGAGAATGTTGTCTCCTTTATCAGGGATGCAATGAATAGTGATGAGCTCACAATCATTTTTAATTGTGTTGGATGGCCTGATTTAGGTGGTGGATCAGCAGTATCACAGTTTGCAATGATGGCCAGAAAATTTGGTAAACAACTTATTGTCGCTGTAAGTGAAAAGGATGCCATCAACTTAAAAGACAACTTTGATATTATTGGGATGTTGTCATATGGTAAAGAAAATTTTATTGCCATGAGTCATACGAAAAGCGAGTTAATTGGAGGGAAACGTCGGTACCGGATTAAAAATTGATGTAAATAAAAAGCATACTTATTGGCTGGAGTGACGCCTTCGTGCTTCTGTAGTAAAAAGCGGGAAATGCAGGTAATAGTCAGCAACGGGGAATGTGGTATTATCGCGGCGGGTGTCTGAGCCTTTCTGGTTCAGGCAAGACGCAGGTACCAGAGATGCGAAGACCCCACTCGTTAATCCATTAACTCGTGAGGTCTGCATGAAGTACGTAGCACTACTGATTGTAGCCTCTTCTTTGCAGAGAGGTCAAAGTTTATGACGAAATATGCCCTTATCGGGTTGCTCGCTGTGTGCGCTACGGTGTTGTGTTTTTCACTGATATTCAGGGAACGGTTATGTGAACTGAATATTCACAGAGGAAATACAGTGGTGCAGGTAACTTTGGCCTACGAAGCACGGAAGTAAGCTGCCGGGCGGGGACGGAAGTCCCCGCTTTCCGGAAGTGTGAGGTACTTCAGGGGCAGACACCCGACATGCCAGAAACAGCCGGTCCCGCCCGGGGCCGGCATCCAGGTTAAGGCATTTCCAGCTTTTCAGTCATTTCATTATCAAAATCACATTAAACGGTCGTAATCAGACATGATTTGTGCGCCAACACAGATCATCGTCACAACTTTCAAGTCGCTGATTTCAAAAAACTGTAGTATCCTCTACGAAACGATCCCTGTTTGAGAATTGAGGAGGCGAGATGTCGCAGACAGAAAATGCAGTGACCTCCTCATCAGGTACAAAGCGAGCATACCGAAAAGGTAATCCTCTGACGCTTGCAGAACGTCAGCAGGCATCTCTGGCAAGAAAACGTGCCACACATAAAGAACTCAGAGTGTTCATTCCTGCTGCGTTAAAAGCGCAATTACAGGAGATGTGTGAAGCTGAAGGTGTTACTCAGGCTGAGATGATTGCTGAACTGATAAAGCAGAAGAGTGCTTTCAGCTAACTAAAATGTAGCGACATCACATTCTTGCCTGTTTCTGGTGTGCGTGATAGATTGCTGATCGTTTAAGGAATTTTGTGGCTGGCCACGCCATAAGGTGGCAGGGAACTGGTTCTGATGTGGATGTACAGGAGCCAGAAAAGTGAAAACCCCGATAATCTCCTTCAAGTTTGGCGACATGAAAGATTACCGGGGCCCCATAAAACCGCATAGCCAACAATCAAGCTATGTGGGGAGTATAGTTATATGCCCGGAAAAATTCAAGACCTCTTTCTGTGCTCACTCCTTCTGCGCATTGTAAGTGCTGGATGGTGTGGCTGAGCTTCAACAAACGTATTACCGCCAGGTAAAGAACCCGAATCCGGTGTTCACACCCCGTGAAGGAGCAGGAACGCTGCCGTTCTGCGAAAAACTGATGGAAAAGGCGGTGGGCTTCACCTCCCGTTTTGATTTCGCCATTCATGTGGCACATGCCCGCTCCCGGGGCCTGCGTCGACGCATGCCACCGGTACTGCGTCGCCGGGCTATTGATGCGTTGCTGCAGGGGCTGTGTTTCCACTATGACCCGCTGGCCAACCGCGTCCAGTGCTCCATCACCACGCTGGCCATTGAGTGCGGACTGGCGACGGAGTCTGCTGCCGGAAAACTCTCCATCACCCGGGCCACACGGGCCCTGACGTTCCTTGCAGAGCTGGGACTGATTACCTACCAGACGGAATATGATCCGCTTATCGGGTGCTACATTCCGACCGATATCACGTTCACACCGGCGCTGTTTGCTGCCCTCGATGTATCAGAGGAGGCAGTGGCTTCTGCACGCCGCAGCCGCGTGGAATGGGAAAACAGACAGCGCAAAAAGCAGGGGCTGGATACCCTGGCTATGGATGAGCTGATAGCGAAAGCCTGGCGTTTTGTCCGTGAGCGTTTCCGCAGTTACCAGACAGAGCTTAAGTCCCGTGGAATAAAGCGTGCCCGTGCGCGTCGCGATGCGGACAGGCAGCGTCAGGATATCGTCACCCTGGTGAAACGGCAGCTGACGCGTGAAATCGCGGAAGGACGTTTCACTGGCAATCATGAGGCGGTAAAACGTGAAGTGGAGCGTCGTGTGAAAGAGCGCATGATTCTGTCACGTAACCGTAATTACAGCCGGCTGGCCACCGCTTCCCCCTGAAAGTAACCTGCACTGAATAATCCGGGCCCGCGCCGGAGGCATCTGCACGCCTGAAGCCTGTCCGCGAACAAAAAAGCAGCGCCATATACAAAAAACAACCTCATCATCCACCTTCTGGTGCATCCGTTTTCCCCTGTTTTTGATACAAAACACGCCTCACAGACGGGGAATTTTGCTTATCCACATTAAACTGCAAGGGGCTTCCCCATAAAGTTACAACCGTTCATGTCATAAAGCGCCAGCCGCCAGCGTTACAGGGTGCAATATATCTTTTAAACAACTGCTTATATCTCTTTTAAACCACTTAATTACATTCATTTAAAAAGAAAACCTATTCACTGCCTGTCCTTTGGACAGACATATATGCACCTCCCACCGCAAGCGGCGGGCCCCAACCAGAGCCACTTTAGTTACAACACTCAAATACAACCACCGGAAAAAACCCGATCCTACGCAGAACTGAAACCACAAAGCCCCTCCCTCATAACTGAAAAGCGGCCCCGCCCCGGCCCTTCGGGCCGGAACAGAGTCGCTTTTAATTATGAATGTTGTAACTAAAGTTTTCATCGCTGTCAGTCTTCTCGCTGGAGGTATTGAGTACACGCTCGTAAGCGGCCCTAACGGCCCGCTAACGCGGAGATACGCCCCGACTTCGGGTAAACCCTCGTCGGGACCACTCCGACCGCGCACAAAAACTCTGTCATAGCTGAAAGCGGGTATGGCTTAGCAGGGCTGGGGATAGGTAAGGTGAAATCTATCAATCAGTACCGGCTTACGCCGGGCTTCGGCGGTTTTACTCCAGTATCATATGAAAACAACAGAGTGCCGCCTTACATGCCGCTGGCGCGGCATCAAAACCCCTTTCTTCCCCAGTGATCTCTGTACTTAATGTGTATTTTCATTTATTGGTGAAATTTGATATTTGCGCAATTTTCCCGTTCTGGTGTATTTTATTCTTTCGGAGGCTATAATATGTTTAATGTGATTACTCACCCGACCGCACTGGATGAGCTGCTGGAATTTTGCCTTTCGAGATCCTCAATGCGTCGGTCTTTTGACAGCTCCAATGCTGATGCCGCTTTTTCTGGATCAACTGATATTGCAATGTTTCTTTTGGTGCCAATCTTGAGCGCGCGTAAATCAGCTTCTCCGCGCTCTTCATAAACCTTCAGCCACCTGGCTACAGAACCACTACCAGCAAGCATAAAGTGAGCAGCAGGCTGATTAAGGGACATGTGCTGCTCGATCACAGCTTTCACGACCTTAATACGCAACTCTGGATCAGCACTAACACCTTTAGGTTTGGGAATTAAACCTTTTTCTCCATGTTTTTCATAGAGGGGTCAGTTTGGATATCGAAAATTATTGTACGTTAAGGCTGTTTTTTAACCATGCCGAGATGATTGAACTAAATAGCCGCGTCTAATATGACAAGCCTGATGTAACGCCACATGGCTGCGGAAATGCCCTGGCGATCTTGCCTCACAAGGTCTGTCCAAAATTCGCGCAGCTATTTAGTGAATCAGTAGTCTTTTCAACCAAAAAGATGCTCACACCCAAAAGCAATTCCTTATTGGTCTTTATTTACAATTACTCAAATAACAGAATCACCAAACGGCAATTCATTATAGTTCAGACATTCAAATCGTTTAAGACTGGCAGTTCTTTTCCATTTTCTCTATCATATAAACGGTACATTCGCAATAAAATTGAATCCACTAGTTTTACTGGGGTTGGTAAATAAACATCCGCCACCCAATTGACTAGCGCACCACCACAATTAGGGTCAAAAACAAACACCCCCATTACCTTCAAATACAGCTAACCCCATATGATTTTGAGCATAATCCCAATTACTGGTGTTGAAGGCAGTCCCGGCATTTTTTCGGTTCTCGACAGATCCAACTGAAAGTTTTAAAAGCACCGCGCCGCGAATATATTTATCATTAATTTTATTGAAATTTTTAGTCTCATTACTCAGTTGCAAATTGATTATTCTTTGCCTGAATGCAGTAAAGCCAAGAAGAGTATGATTCATAAGAATATTCCTGGATGCTTTTATCATTTCAGAATATTCCTTTGCGCGATAAAATGATCTAGTTGCAGATAATATAAGATTTTGCTCATGATGCATCTCGGCAAGATCAGTAAGTAAATTCCTGTCTGCTGCTTCCCTCAACGGCCAGCTCATCCGGTATCAACAGTTCCGGATATTTCCGTGACAGTAACCGTGTTATCCGGTAACGCCACATGCTCATCACCTTACGGGCGTAAAAATGAAGGTTTTTCCAGGTGTGACCCGGCGTCACTCCTCCGACTGTGGTCGACAGGTGAATGTGCGGATGCCACTGCTGGTCACGCCCCCATGTGTGGATTACCGTGAATATCCCCGGCTCCACATCTGCCTGACGGCAGATTTCCTGTATCACATCCGCTGCAATGCGCAGTAACCATCGGTTGTGGAACACCAGGGACCAGTTCTGGCAGGGAAGTGTGAACACTATATGCTGCCACGGGCAGTCGGGGACCAGACTCAGCAGATACTGTATCCTCTGTGCGCCAGCCTTCACTCCGCAGTGCTGTCAGCGCCAGTGATATAAGACGGTAATTCACCATTTGGATTGTCCGCTCCACCCAACATGTTGTTTCCTTAAGGTTCTCACACCAGAAAGGACATCAACATGCTGAGCAGAGAGGACTTTTACATGATAAAGCAAATGCGCCAGCAGGGCGCGTACATTGTCGATATTGCGACTCAGATTGGTTGCTCTGAACGGACGGTCAGACGCTACCTCAAATACCCTGAACCGCCAGCCAGAAAGACCCGCCACAAAATGGTTAAGCTGAAACCGTTTATGGATTACATCGACATGCGCCTGGCAGAGAATGTCTGGAATAGCGAGGTTATCTTCGCGGAGATTAAGGCAATGGCCTATACGGGCGGACGTTCCATGCTGCGTTACTACATCCAGCCCAAACGTAAAATGCGTCCGTCAAAAAGAACAGTTCGCTTCGAAACTCAGCCTGGATACCAGCTCCAGCAAGACTGGGGCGACGTTGAGGTGGAGGTTGCCGGGCAACGGTGCAAAATTAACTTTGCGGTTAATATGCCGGGATTCTCCCGCCGCTTCCATGCCTTTGCCGCACTAAAACAGGATGCTGAGCATACCTACGAATCACTGGTTCGCGCCTTCCGCTACTTCGGTGGTTGTGTGAAAACGGTGCTGGTTGATAGCCAGAAGGCTGCGGTGCTGAAGAATAACAACGGGAAAGTCGTGTTCAACTCCGGATTCCTGTTGCTGGCCGACCACTATAACTTCCTGCCACGGGCATGCCGTCCATGCAGGGCCAGAACAAAAGGTAAGGTTGAGCGGATGGTGAAATACCTCAAGGAGAACTTCTTCATCCGGTACCGCAGGTTCGACAGCTTCACTCATGTTAATCAACAACTGGAGCAATGGATAGCCGATGTGGCTGACAAACGGGAACTTCGCCAGTTCAAAGAAACGCCGGAACAGCGCTTCGCGCTGGAGCAGGAACATCTGCAGCCGTTACCGGATACGGACTTCGATACCAGTTACTTCGATATCCGCCATGTGTCCTGGGACAGCTATATCGAGGTTGGTGGTAATCGTTACAGCGTTCCCGAAGCGCTGTGTGGTCAGCCGGTATCGATACGAATATCGCTGGATGACGAGTTACGGATCTACAGTAATGAGAAACTGGTGGCCTCACATCGCCTCTGTTCGGCATCGTCTGGCTGGCAGACAGTGCCGGAGCATCACTCCCCGCTCTGGCAGCAGGTCAGTCAGGTGGAACATCGACCACTGAGTGCCTGTGAGGAGCTGTTGTGATGCATGAACTGGAAGTCCTGCTGAGTCGCCTGAAAATGGAGCATCTGAGTTATCACGTTGAAAGCCTGCTGGAACAGGCAGCTAAAAAAGAGCTGAACTACCGGGAGTTCCTGTGCATGGCGCTACAGCAGGAATGGAACGGCAGGCATCAGCGCGGTATGGAGTCCAGGCTGAAGCAGGCTCGTCTGCCGTGGGTCAAAACGCTGGAGCAGTTCGACTTTACCTTCCAGCCGGGCATCGACCGTAAGGTTGTCCGGGAACTGGCTGGTCTGGCGTTCGTGGAGCGCAGCGAAAACGTGATCCTGCTGGGACCTCCTGGTGCCGGAAAAACGCATCTGGCCATAGCGCTTGGTGTGAAAGCGGTGGATGCGGGACATCGGGTACTGTTTATGCCACTGGACAGACTGATCGCGACACTGATGAAAGCGAAACAGGAAAACCGGCTGGAGCGTCAGCTACAGCAACTGAGTTATGCCCGGGTGTTGATCCTGGATGAAATAGGCTATCTGCCGATGAACAGGGAGGAAGCCAGCCTGTTCTTCCGGCTACTGAACCGTCGATATGAAAAAGCGAGCATCATACTGACGTCAAACAAAGGGGTTGCCGTTGAACATTATCTTAACCACGGCTGCTG
Source organism: Escherichia sp. KS167_9B (assembly GCF_030295215.1). Lineage (NCBI taxonomy): Bacteria > Pseudomonadati > Pseudomonadota > Gammaproteobacteria > Enterobacterales > Enterobacteriaceae > Escherichia > Escherichia sp. KS167_9B. The sequence goes on along the minus strand of NZ_AP025755.1, from coordinate 75,690 downwards.
CCTGGCGTTTACCAGCAGAACTCTGGGTTATCCCTGCACCGATGTGCTCGCTCGCTGGGTTAATGAACGTTACCCCGACAGACGACGTATATTTACCAGTAAGACCAATCCGGTTGCCCCCTTTGAACCAGAAGTCAAACGTCAGGCTGTCATGGCACTCTGTACACGACAAGGATCAGCCAGTGAAATCGCCAGGCGTATTGGTGTCAGTCGTGCGGTATTGTATAAATGGAAAGATGAAATTATCGGCAACAGTGCTTACCAGACTATGCGTAAACATAACGCCCCTTCCCTGGAGGCAGAACGCGATGCGTTGCGGGAGGAAGTCGCCCGACTGAATCAGGAAATACGCCGCCGGCAGATGGAGCTGGATATTCTGAAAAAAGCGGAGGAAATCATAAAAAAAGACCCGGGCATCAGTATCAGTCACCTGAACAACAGAGAAAAAACAAAGATTATTGATGCCCTGAGACAAACATATCCCCTGACAGAATTACTGCGTGTTCTGGGTCTTGCCCGTAGCAGTTATTTTTGTCACCGATTCAATGACTACCGGACGCACTGAACCTTCCGGCTGCTTCTCCAGCCAGTTAAGCCAGCGGTTTCCCTGCTGAAAAATATCCGCAAAACGGGGAAGCATCAGAAGGGCGGGTTTACACTATCCGGCCAGTGAACGGTGCCACATTCCGGGCAGAACATGCCGCCGGCGCTGATACCGGCAAGAATGGTCGCAAACTCCCGCTCCGTGCAACGGGCGATTTCCGGATACCCTTCGTCATCAACACGTACAAACCAGAAGACCAGCTTTTTGTTTCCCACATCCACAAAGAACGAAATATTCAGGTCTGCGCAGCACTTAACGGCATTGTCAAAATTATCAAAGTGCAGAACCTCAGCTTCTTCTTCATCAAAAAAGTTATCGTCGTGAAGCCTCACGACATAGCGGGGAAGTTTGCTTATTTGAGGTGCAGGTTTTCGTTTACGGGGTTTAGCTGAACGGGCCATGACAAGCTGCAGCCGTCAGGCTGCCTGCTCGACTTCAGTAACATCTGATTCAAATGAACAGCAACGAAATTATTTGCTTTTACTGTCTGTTCTTTTAATTAAAATACCATTTTTATAGGTGACAGAACAAAAATCCTTATCAAATTTATCCAGCGGTGGAGGACCATCAGGAAACAGTCTCTGTAGTAGTACAGTTGTCTGAACAGGCCCAAATTCGCCCAGACAATATCCTATTGCCTGAGGAGACATTTCGCTGAACACTTCATTAACATAACCTTTGATATACACCTCAGGAAGCAGTCGGGATAAACGGCAAACAAAGCTGCTGCCTCCACCATAAGCGGAAAAACATGAAACAAGTCTTATGCAATGTATTGTCTGTAAATCCACGACCGTCTTAAGCCAGTCATGCAGCATTCCGGGGCTATAAATAGCATCACCAACGTAAAGCCCACCCTGACCACTTTTATAGGGACTACCATGAACATCAATATTTAATCTGACATTACCTTTATGCATCTGCTTATATATTGTCAGAGGTGATTTTGTGTGAAAAATGAACTTTATATCAGACATTGGTTTTTTCATGACATTAATATCTCTTTATTTATAAAATATTTTAAACATTAATGGTCGTACAGCTTTGCAATATATCATAATCAACCATTACTGTAGTGCAAATTCACTCCGCCCACTGTTTCAGCTGGTATGCGAACGCTTTCGCTGTATCCGGAGTTCGCCCGGAAAATGAAATCTGTGGTTTCGTACAGATTTTGATGATAAGCCTGTAACCAGCATGCCCCTGACGTTGGGGGCTGACCGTCTTTATCCTTGTTCCACTGAATGAAGAAACGTTTTTCCGTTGGATATAATACAGTATCCTTGTGTTATTTTTGCTCAGGTTTATATTAATTTTATTACTGTATATTATTAATATCGGAAATGAATGGATTAGTATGAATGCAGATATTAGCAATAGTAAATAATGTAGCAGGAAACGATGCAAAAATTATATCCCCATGGCATTATGGGCATCATGGTGAAAATGCTATGTTTTATAAAACACTCTTTTTTGGGTACAGAGAGAGTATCTCCGGTGGATGGTGTTTTTTGCGTCAGACATATGATATCCGCAACATGGAAAACTCATGGTTCCGGTAATTATGTGGATGGCAGATGCTCTGTGAATGTTTTGAGAAGCGAAGAGTGCTCCTGAATGGATGAGATATTATATCTGAATGGAAAAAGGGTCAGGTTAAGAACATGTAACCATGTTTTTTCTGAACGTCTTGCTGTTATCAGTCATGGCCGATACACTCCACTTTTGCCCCATGTATCTGCATCTGTCAACCGGATGGACATATCCGTTCACTGGTATGTAAGGCATGGAGAGACGATTTCTAATCATAATGTCATAAAGATTTTTGAGCTTCTTCATCAGGGAAGACATCCCGAGTCTCAGAAAGATTACTCCGGGAGAATAATGGTGAAAAACTACTCATCACGTCCTGAGCCAGCTCTTGAACGATGCTGTACTCCACGCGCCGGAGGTAAATGTGATGTACTTAACCCTGTGGACCCTGTTACGACGCAGGATATCATTGAGGGTATAAATAATAATGTATTAAAATATAAAGAAGTTCATTTCCTTTCGTGCAGGGCGCTCCGCTTAACTCAGGGGGACATCATATAGCATTATTAATAAGAAAACATTTATTATCTGTGCAAAAAAAACATGGTAACATCCGTGGGCGGATGTTGTTCTGAATCATTCTCTGGTAGTTTGATATGAAACGTTTCTTCTTAAAAAACAAATATAAAGAAATTGATGATGAGTTTTCTGATGGAGAACTCATTTTTGGTATTGCCATTATAATAAAAGAAATACAGCTCCATCTGATTAAGGACAGAAACTGTCAGTATATTATTCAGGCAGATTTAACAAATGATGTGTGGAGTTACGCTGATACCCGATTTGCCGTAAAAAATACAAATGACAGGTCCGTGGGTTTTTAAATCACATATCAATGCACGACAGATATAATGTCTCTGCATTGTTTATTTCAAACACATTTAAAAACAGAGTTAATGTATTTAAAAAGACAAGCAAGTACGGGCTTGAATATCAGTTACTTATTTTGAAAAACAGAGTGCATTTTTTTTATTGATGGTCTTGATTTATCCTCTGTTGCCAGTAAAACCGATGGGCACGGAAGGAGTGTTACAGCAAGTGAGTTGCGATGGCTGTACAGACACCGTCACATGCCAGATGTACGAAAGAATCTTGTCTTCTGGAAGAACTACAAAAAACTATCTCAGGAGGATGTCTTTTCGTTGCCCCTGTGGCAGGCATATCGCTCGAAAAAAATTTATCAGTAGGGGTATCGACAGGGGGGAGAATAAACGGAAACCCGGAAAAGAAAATCATGAACGGCTCCTCAGTCGATGACGTTCAGTAGTGGTGAGTATCAAAAGAGAACGGGATAAAAACAATTCTGACATGGTTTACCAGATTTCATCTTTACCACGACAGATACAGGTTGTCAGCTTATCTTCAAAACCGGTGTTACTAAAACGGGAGTGACCATAGATTACGTGTTCCGGGTAAACTCCGGTTACCGTCCTGAATCACCAGCACTGACAATAGTGTGAGAACGAGTGTTTGTCACTATTATTTATGAGTCAGTAAGTCAGAAAAAAACATTGGTAGTGGCGACGTTAAGAAGAAATAACTTCGCAGATGCTTGTGTAACGTGAAAAATACTGCACGCAACGTATTAATCAGCCGTACTTCGCCTCAATGTTCAGGGTAAGATTTATGTTCTGTGCGACAGATATACAAATGAACTCAGCTTTAAGGTTTCAGCTCACAAATTTTAGGATTTAATATTGTATCTTGTTGAATAATGTTGTATTGAATGTATATAAATACTAAGGACTCATTATTCTGACTGAATCATTCCTTACCCCCTCTGTATGCTCTCAGAGGGCTTTTTTTATTTCCTGAATGAATATTACGGTACCACCATTTACATCATTACCCTGACATACAGTACCGGAATCGTATTAATATCATGTTACATGTTTGTTTTTTCATGTCCAGAATAATGGGGGGAAGCTTCTGTTGCGAAATAATATGCAAATCATGTCTTCTGGTGTTTGTTTTTTAACTTATTGTCTTACTGGTGCTTTGCTTATAGTGCCTGATAACTCTTCGGTTTGTTATAAGTATAAAAAAACCCTGGTAACACAGGGGTAAGAGAACAAATGAATGCTCAGTTTATGTTGCACTTTAAACTAATGGAACTATAGAGGAGGTTGTTACATTTCCACTTATAAATCACCCACTCCTTTTTTGCAATAGATTAATATTAAATGTAGAATTTTTGTGATATTGTTCGGGGTATTTTTAGTTATTTATTGACCATGGACTCTGCCATAGTTTCTGCGTATCAACTGATAAGAGATAAGCTTTTGTTTTGAGTTTTTATTAAAAATGCGATTTATTTCACAAAAAATAATCATATAAACATGAAGGAGTTAATGGATAAAAGCATATATCTTTAAAGTATTGTGCAGATGGTTATTCTTGTTTTTGTTTACTCGAATGGTTGTTTTGTCTGATGTGAGTTTGTTGATGCGTATTAATTATACGCCAGAAGCTTAAGTTAAGTATTGAAATCAGTGGGCTGTACGGTTAAATTTTTGTTTCAGCGTAGCTGATTTATCGTTATTCGAATATGACCAACGCACCTGTAATTGTTGTTTCTCTTGGAGCCCCCACTTTTTTGTGGGGATTTTTTTATTCCGTGTGTCGTTAAAGGGATACGCCCGGAATACGTAATTGTTCCACATAACCTGCCAGACCAGGATTAGAGAGGTAGTTGTTGTTGCCGCTGTGTCAACGCCACTGTCTTTGATAGTTGCCATTTTTATGCCCGCTAATGTCTGTCATACACGCTCGTAAGCGGCCCTGACGGCCCGCTTACGCGGAGATACGCTCCGACTGTGGGTAAACCCTTGTCGGGACCACTCCGACCGCGCACATAGGCTCTGTCATGGCTGAAAGTGGATATAGCTTTGCAGGATGGAGATGGGTAAGGTGAAATCTGTCAATCAGTACCGGCTTACGCCGGGCTTCGGTGGTTTTGTTTCTGTGCCACATGTAACCATAGTTGCCGCCTTCCATGCCGCTGACGCGGCATATGTTGGTGGCTGTGTCTGAAAGGTTATATACTCTGCATAAAACCTGACAACACGCAGATTACCAGGCGAATGGGCATTATTCCTCCTCTTATCGCCTGCCTGTGAAACAATATCACCGGGGCCAATATCGATACTCTGACTCGTTATACCTATGCGTGCGGCATCAAAAGAACTGCAATTGCCCTTTATTGAATGAAGGGAGGAGTCAACTGTGAATAGCACCACACATTACGAAAACGCCAATTTCCTGCGCGAGCTGGCCGAAAACCTGACTCGTATTTTGCCAGAAGGCAGCACAGACAAGTTTGCACTATTGCAACGCCTCGCTAATGAAGAACTGGCACGGGCGGAATACGACGAACAGGTACGAGCGAAAGTTGCCGCTGCTCGCGCCGATAAGCGGCCGGGAATGAGTTATGCGCAACTGCGCCAGCGACTACAGGGACGTTATCAGGAACTGCACAATGAGTTATGAAGTAGAATAGCGACCAGGTGCGATTGAGGATATAACGGTGTTGTTTGAATATCTGGTCGAGAATGCATCTCTTTGGGATGCAAGGAACGTGACTGAGAGTCTGATCACTGCAACCGAGCGCCTGGCCGATTACCCTCGCCTGTATGAAACTGATGAACGCTATGGCGAAGGGGGGCGTCGCATTAGCTTACTTGGGCAGCATGTACTTTATGAAGTGAATGATAAAGCCAGTCGTGTCAATATCCTGGCGGTTGTAGGCCAGCGTCAGAATCCCCGATTCATTCTTTGAGTGCTCGAGTAGGGAGCTGGTTACTGGGAATTATAAATGATGAAAAAATACAATTCTGAAAACACCGTAGAGCGCGGAAGTACACCCTATCGCGACAGGTAAGTACACTTCTTCGCAGATGTGATGCACTGGTGTGCCAACAGTGCCTGAGAAATGGTGGCAGGTCTCTCCATAACGAGGAAAAATATATGTAAAAGAAAATTTTTGAATTGCTTATCAACAGCATGGAAGAAATGGTAGCCAGTGAGAATGGTCAAATCCAGCCAGCTGCAAAAAATATTCACCGTCATACACTGCCGGATGTGAAGGCTATTAGTAAACATGTCGGAATGAAACAGGCTGAATTTGCAGAAGTGGTGGGAGTCAGCGTTGACCTGATCCGCAGCCGGGAACAGAAACGGAGTATCCCGTCGAGTATTGCGTTGAAAATGCTCTCCTATTTGGTTGCTTACTAATCGCTCTGAGAATTAACTATTTTAACTATGGTAGTGTTTAGACTAATAGAAAAGTAAATATCCAAAAACACATCAAAGAATAAAAAATATAGAAGTGTATCAATTATTATAAACGACATGCTAAAACAAACGCTCAGTTTTATGCTATTGATGTGTATTAGCTCAGACCTGATCTGACAGTTACCGGTTATTTATACAGGTATCTGTCAGATTACATCTGGCTTAAATTTTTCCCGGCCCAGATGCGCTTTCCATCAAGTAACGTTTCCATTGGCGTCCGCCCATTGCACATTTTTCCCTGATGGGTTCGCTCATTATTATAGTGAGCCAGCCATTCATCAAGATCCGACAGTAATGTATCAAGATCGCCGTACAGTTTTTTACGGAACGTTACCTGATAAAATTCGTTCAGGATTGTTTTATGGAACCGCTCGCAGATGCCGTTGGTCTGCGGGGACATCGCCTTCGTTTTCGTGTGTTCTATGTCGTTTATTGCCAGATAAAGCTGATAATCATGCTGCTCTACTTTGCCACAGTACTCCGTGCCTCTGTCGGTCAGTATTCTCAGCATCGGCAGGCCCTGAGACGCATAAAACGGCAGTACACGATCATTCAGTAAGTCAGCCGCGGTAATCGGTGTTTTGGTGACGTAAAGTTTACAGTGAGCCACTTTCGAGTACGTATCAACGAACGTCTGCTGATTAATACGCCCGACACCTTTCAGGTTGCCTACATAGAACGTGTCCTGCGAACCCAGATATCCCGGATGAGCAGTTTCGATTTCGCCACAGGCCTCGTCATCACTGGCTTTACGCTCCAGTGCTGCGATCTGGCTGTCAGTTAGCTCAATACCATCACGGGCTACTTTTTCTTCCAGCGCTTTCAGACGTTTTGTAAGCGTAAACCGACCGCCGTATGTAGCCATTAGACAAGAATTGGTAACTTAGACGCCCATCTGACACAGACGGACATCTAAGTATGGAATTACAGGACTGGCGAAAAGAACCTCGTAAAAAGTATTCGAATGAATTCAAACTTCGTATGGTTGAACTGGCATCACAACCCGGTGCTTGTGTGGCTCAGATTGCACGAGAAAATGGCGTCAATGATAATGTTATTTTCAAATGGCTCAGACTCTGGCAAAACGAAGGGCGTATATCACGGCGTCTTCCGGTGACAACCACTTCTGATGCAGGCCTTGAATTATTACCTGTAGAGATAACCTCTGATGAGCCGAAAGAACCGATGGCTGCTCTTACTCCGCCCTTATCCACTCAGACTACTGTCAGTGCCAGCTCCTGCAAGGTGGAGTTCCGTCACGGTAACATGACGCTGGAAAATCCTTCACCAGAGCTGCTCACTGTATTGATTCGTGAACTGACCGGGAGGGGAAGATGATCTCACTCCCATCCGGTACCCGTATCTGGCTCGTTGCCGGGATAACCGATATGCGTAAGTCTTTCAACGGGCTGGGTGAACAGGTACAGCATGTGTTAAATGTTAATCCCTTCTCCGGTCACCTGTTTATCTTCCGTGGCCGACGGGGTGACACCGTTAAAATTCTTTGGGCTGATGCTGATGGTCTGTGCCTGTTCACCAAACGCCTGGAGGAAGGCCAGTTTATCTGGCCTGCGGTGCGTGACGGTAAGGTATCCATTACCCGCTCGCAACTGGCAATGCTCCTCGATAAGCTGGACTGGCGTCAGCCAAAAACATCCCGCCTTAACGCCCTGACAATGTTGTAAAAAACGCCTGGCCGCATTATAAAAACGGCCATGAGTCAGAAATACCTCATTCGCATTGCAGAACTGGAAAGCCAGCTCCGTCAGAAAGACCAGCAACTGAGTCTGGTTGAAGAGACGGAGGCCTTCCTGCGCTCTGCACTGGCACGTGCCGAAGAAAAGATCGAAGAAGATGAACGGGAAATAGAACATCTGCGGGCTCAGATAGAAAAACTGCGCCGGATGCTGTTCGGTACCCGTTCTGAAAAACTGCGTCGTGAAGTTGAACAGGCTGAGGCCCTGCTGAAACAACGCGAACAGGACAGCGATCGTTACAGTGGGCGGGAAGACGATCCACAGGTTCCCCGCCAGTTGCGACAGTCGCGCCATCGTCGTCCGTTACCGGCACACCTTCCCCGTGAAATACACCGTCTGGAGTCTGAAGAAAGTTGTTGCCCGGAATGTGGCGGCGAGCTGGATTATCTGGGGGAAGTCAGTACTGAGCAGCTGGAACTGGTGAGCAGCGCCCTGAAAGTGATCCGCACAGAACGGGTAAAAAAAGCCTGTACAAAATGTGACTGCATCATTGAAGCACCGGCGCCGTCCCGCCCGATAGAGCGTGGTATCGCGGGCCCCGGATTACTTGCCCGCGTGTTAACGGGAAAATACTGCGAACACCTGCCACTGTATCGTCAGAGTGAAATCTTTGCCCGACAGGGTGTCGAACTGAGCCGTGCATTACTCTCCAACTGGGTTGACGCGTGCTGCCAGTTAATGATGCCGCTGAATGATGCCCTGTACCGTTATGTGATGAATACCCGCAAGCTTCACACTGACGACACACCGGTAAAGGTACTGGCACCGGGCTTGAAAAAGACGAAAACAGGGCGCATCTGGACGTATGTCCGGGATGATCGCAATGCGGGTTCGTCATCTCCTCCGGCGGTCTGGTTCGCGTACTCACCGAACCGGCAGGGGAAACACCCGGAGCAACACCTCCGCCCCTTCCGGGGTATCCTGCAGGCGGATGCGTTCACAGGTTATGACAGGCTGTTCAGTGCAGAACGTGAAGGTGGTGCGCTGACAGAAGTTGCGTGCTGGGCCCATGCCCGGAGAAAAATCCACGATGTATACATCAGCAGCAAAAGTGCGACGGCAGAAGAAGCCCTGAAGCGAATCAGTGAACTGTACGCCATCGAGGATGAAATACGGGGATTACCAGAGTCAGAGCGTCTTGCAGTCAGACAGCAGCGAAGCAAAGCGTTACTGACGTCGCTGCATGAATGGATGGTGGAGAAGAATGGCACGCTGTCGAAAAAATCCAGACTGGGCGAAGCGTTCAGCTATGTACTGAATCAGTGGGACGCCCTCTGTTATTACAGTGATGACGGACTGGCGGAGACGGACAATAACACAGCGGAAAGAGCGCTTCGTGCAGTCTGTCTTGGAAAGAAAAATTACGTGTTCTTCGGTAGCGATCACGGTGGCGAGCGTGGTGCACTGCTATACGGGCTGATCGGCACCTGCCGTCTGAACGGTATCGATCCGGAAGCGTATCTGCGCCATATTCTGAGCGTACTGCCGGAATGGCCCTCCAACCGTGTTGACGAACTCCTGCCATGGAACGTGGTTCTCACCAATAAATAAGCGTCAATACGGTGCTCCGTTGACGCTTACGACGTTTTTTGAAATTCTCAAGGTTATGGCGTAACCAGACAGAACGGACACCACTGCCGGAGATAAAAACGCCCTGTTTACGCAGCTCGTTGCTGGTCCGGTGCTGACCGTGTGCCGGGAAAGCGACGGCGTAATCAACAACAGCCTGTTCAGTTGCCTCATCGGTACGGTTCTTAAAGTTAGGAGCGCGGCGATTACGATGAAACAGCGCATCCACACCGCCTTCATCGGCCAGTTCGCGGTAACGATAAAACGTATCACGCGAAACGCCCATGATTTTACAGGCTTTTGATACGTTGCTGAGTTCTTCAGCCAGATTGAGCAAACCGGCTTTGTGTTTGATAACGGGATTGGTAGTATGAAGCATGAGAGTTACCTCGTGTTTTGTATAAGGATTCGACACCCATATCAAAACCGGTAACTCTCAACCTTTCAAGGCTCAGTGTCAGATCAAGTCGCGACTAATACAATTTATCTGAATTTATCATGCCCCTCAACTCTGATTTTATTCATCTTGTTTACCGAATCGGGTATATCTGATAACTGTCCCGATAAGATTTTTTGTTTCGCCAGCATAATCTCTTTTTCAAGCTTTTGAAGTTCTTTTATATAGTCATTCTTCCCTTCTTCATCAGCCGGTGAAATGCTCTCAGGAAGACGCTTCATTGACTCATCTACAGCATCATCCATTCTGTCAAGAGCTTCAAGAAGCTCCTTTTTATCCATTGATGACTGAAGTACACTCATATTCCTTGCAAGAACTTGCATGCTTTCATCAAGTTCTTCTGCCACTGTAATCCCCACACACACAAAATATAATGCCATACCACAGCTGATTATAACTTTATTGCTTTTCTGCATAATTTCTCCTTCATGAGGGAGGTGCCCTCCCTCATCAGTTTTATCATTTATTGTTTAAATCAAACCGATCGCTATTCATAACTTTATTCCACGATTTAACAAAATCATGAATAAACTTATTTCTCGCATCATCCGAGGCATATACTTCTGCCACCGCACGTAATTCAGGATTTGAACTGAATATTAAATCAACAGAGGATGCTTTCCATTTTAATGCTCCCGTTTTACGATCGAATCCATTGTATGTATCTTCTTTATCTGCTTTACTCCATCGTGTTGACATATCCAGCAGATTAACAAAAAACTTGTTATCCAGAACACCAGGGGTATCGGTAAATACTCCCAACGAAGAATTATTTGTATTAATATCCATTACCCGCAGACCACCCAGTAATGCCGTCATTTCAGGAACGGTGAGATCCAGCTGACTGGCTTTATCAATGAGGCTTTCAACCGGCGATATATGACTTCTGCTTTTTGAGTAATAATTTCTGAATCCATCTGCTGTCGGCTCCAGTACACTGAATGAGGCAACATCCGTCTGCTCCTGAGAGGCGTCAGTTCTTCCCGGAGTAAAGGGAATCTCAAGTTCCACCCCGGCTTTTCTGGCCGCATCTTCGATTGCAGCATTACCCGAAAGAACAATTAAATCAGCCAACGACACTTTCTTTCCGTCAGACTGTTTTTTGTTAAATTCACGCTGTAATGAGGTCAGGGATGCCAGTACTTTCTTCAGTTTTTCAGGCTCATTAACTTCCCAGTTAATTTCGGGCTGTAACCTGATGCGGGCACCATTATTTCCCCCACGATAATCAGTCACACGAAATGTGGAAGCTGAAGCCCAGGCTGTCTTTATCAGCTCAGATGCAGGGATACCCAAATCCATAACCTGCTCTTTCAGCGACTTAATGTCTTTACCATCAATCATTGTATAATCCGCCGCAGGAAGAGGATCCTGCCAGATAAATGATTCTGCAGGAACTTCATTACCAAGATATCGGGCTGCCGGTCCCATATCCCGGTGGGTCAGTTTAAACCATGCTCTTGCGAATGCCTGCTCAAAAGCTTTTGGATCATTCAGGAAACGGGTGGTTATTTTCTTATATTCAGGATCAACTTTAAGAGCAATATCCGTCGTAAACATCATCAACGGATGCAGGACAGACGGATCATGCGCGTCCTGAACTATATTTGACGCTTTTTTAGGCTTCCACTGATAAGCACCGGCAGGACTCTTGTGCAGCTCCCATTCATATTTATATAAATTCTTCAGATACTGCATTGTGAACTGGGTTGGCGATGTTGACCAGGCTCCTTCCAGGCCACTGGTGATGGTATATTTGCCGTTTCCTGTACCACATTTATTTTTCCATCCCAGTCCCTGCTCCTCCACAGGTGCACCATCAGGCCCTGCGCCAATACATTTTTCAGGAGACGCTGCACCATGTGCTTTACCAAATGTATGCCCTCCCGCGATCAGGGCCACAGTCTCCTCATCATCCATGGCCATACGTGAAAAAGCTTCCCTGATATCTTTCGCGGAAGCCAGAGGATCTGGTTTTCCACCGGGGCCTTCAGGATTGACATAAATAAGTCCCATCTGCGTGGCGGCAAGAGGTTTCTGAAGTTTCCCGTTTTTATCCCGGTTATCTGCAAGAGGCTTGTTGTCAGGCCCCCAGTATACCAGGTCCGACTCCCAGTCATCTTCTCTTCCGCCAGCAAATCCCAGCGTTTTAAATCCCATGGATTCAAGGGCAACATTACCAGTCAGGACCATCAGGTCTCCCCAGGAAATACTGGAGCCGTATTTTTTCTTGACTGGCCACAGCAATCGACGGGCTTTATCCAGATTAACGTTATCCGGCCAGCTGTTCAGCGGTTCAAAACGTTGCTGACCACCACTGGCGCCTCCCCGGCCATCATATGTCCTGTATGTTCCGGCACCGTGCCAAGCCATACGAATAAAGAAAGGACCATAATGACCATAATCCGCAGGCCACCAATCCTGGGAAGTTGTCAGCAAATCTTTGATATCTTTTTTCAGAGCCTCCATATCCAGCTGTTGAAATCTGGTGGCATAATCAAAATCAGCCCCCCAGGGATTTGATTCAGGGCTGTGTAATCTCAGAGGAGTTAAATCCAGTGTTTCTGGATAGTAGAAATTTTGAGTCTCTTTTTTATCAGCGGCTACAGCGGTAGAAAAACTCCCCGATAGCGCCAGAAGAATCAGAACAGGAAGAGTTTTTTTTATCATACGAATAGCTCCGGATTAAGGAAAATTCGCATGTTGTATACAAAAGTCAACTTTATTGATGCAACAGGATATACCTATTGCTGGGATAGATACTACAGACAAAAAATACTAAGGGGTTTCAAGCCGCAAGCGCAGAAATTTCCGGAATGTATAAATTTTGCGCTCGGCAACCTGTACGTAAGACTGCGCTCTGCGGACGGTAAAAAATTAAATTCACATTTCAGAGAAAATCACTGCTGACGTTGTCTCATATAACTGGTACGGTATCAATCTCTTCCATGGCCCCTTAAACGTACATATTATGACTGAAATACGGATTGGTTATGCCCGTTGTTTCACTGATAAACAGGATTTGACCGCCCAACAGGAGGCTCTGATAAAACTGGGGGTCTCTCCGGAGCGGATTTACATTGACAAAGGGCTGACAGGAGCAAACCGTCAGAGGCCCGGTCTGGAGCAGGCTCTGGCTGCTGTACGCCAGGGAGACACGCTGGTTGTACCGAAACTTGATTGTTTGGCGCGTTCGGTACCTGATGCCAAGGAAATAGCCGATACATTACAGGCCAGGGGAGTGAAACTGGCATTGGGTACCACCCTCTATGATCCTGGGGACCCGATGGGGAAGATGTTTTTTAACGTTCTGGCAACCTTTGCCGAATTTGAGAGTGAGCTGATACGTCTTCGCACACGGGAAGGTATGGCAATTGCACGGGCAAAGGGAAAGTTGCGGGGGAAGCAGCCAAAACTATCAGATAAACAACAAAAAGAGCTTTGCCGGATGCATGAAACCGGGCAGTACTCAATCAGCGATCTGGCTGAATTATTTTCCGTTTCACGTCCAACAGTCTACCGGACACTTTTGCGAGGAAAAAATGATTGATTTGACAGCAGAACAACGATAACTGACAAAAATAGTTCATGATTATGCCAGTCGGTTCCCACTGACAGCAGATGGTGATGCTCAATTATTGCAAGGTTGTTATGACTACATGGATGCCTTTAAACGGGTAATGGACAACGCCTCAAAAGTTCAGATGGCTGCAATACCCTGGGTATTTTCGGTTTGCGAAATGGATGGAACAACTTGCTCAGGGGATAGCGGATGGTGTTATTGAAGTCCCGAAGGACCGCTAAAAATCACAGGCCGGAAATTTCGGTGGTTCCGGCGTAGGTGTGCCACGAATGCATCCAGTGGCGTGATGTTGGATGCAATGCTGTATGAGAGATGAGGGGCGGCCCCTCGGAGGCGGCGTCCAGACGCAGCCTTCAAACCGCCTTGAGCTGCTGCCGTTAAGAGCGGTGGTGGTGAGCGTCAAGGTTAAAAGGCGCAGAACATGCGTCAGGTAGGTGTTGCGGAGATGAACGAAAGTGAACTGTCGATGAAGTGTCGAAAGGAACCTCTAGGCGATGTCGAAAATGTGCTATCTACGCAGCGCATGACGAGTCCAGCAGATATCTGGGTACTGGCTGGGCGGCATCCGGCATATAGGCAGCATGAACGCAACACAGGCTCTCGTACGGAACGTGGGAACCTGTCGTCTCGATGCCAAGGGAGCGGCGTGGAGCAGAGGCACTGCAAGCTCCTGAGTACAGATGCGAGACACAGGGGCAGATGGCCTCGTAGTAGTGAGGAAGTGCCTGTAATGGGCATGAAGCGAAGGGGGGCAGTCGTTGGGGCTGGTTTATCGGTCAACCGGATAGCCGGGAGGAGCCCATGAGTCAGCCAAAGCCGTTCGAGGTCTCTAAGTATGCGGTTTGGAAAGCATACCAGCGGGTCAAAGCTAATCGAGGTGCGGCAGGTGTCGATGGGCAGTCAGTCGAGGCGTTTGAGGAGAACCTGACAGGAAATCTCTACAAACTCTGGAACCGAATGGCCTCCGGCAGCTACATGCCGCCAGCAGTGCGGCGCGTCGAGATTCCAAAAGCGTCAGGCGGGGTACGACCGTTGGGTATACCCACGGTAGCAGACCGCATTGCGCAGATGGTCGTCAAAGATGCGTTGGAGCCGATACTGGAGCCGTGCTTTCATGCCTACTCCTATGGTTACCGACCACACAAATCCGCGCATGATGCGCTAGGCGTTGCCCGGCGACGATGCTGGCGTAATGACTGGGTACTGGACGTGGACATCAAGGGGTTCTTCGATAACCTCGATCACAAACTTCTGATGAAGGCGGTATGCAAGCACACCGATTGCAAATGGGTATTGCTCTATATCGAACGGTGGCTGACTGCGCCGGTACAAATGCCGGATGGGACGCTACTGGCAAGAGACAAAGGAACGCCGCAAGGTGGGGTCATTAGCCCGCTGCTGGCCAACCTGTTTCTGCATTATGCATTCGATGCCTGGATGGAGCGGGAATTCCCGAGCATCCGGTTTGAGCGATATGCCGATGACATCGTAATCCACTGTAAAAGTCTCGCGCAGGCAACTATGGTGCGGGACAAGCTCAAGCGTCGTCTGGCAGCTTGCCAGCTGGAACTGAGTCCGAGCAAGACCAAGATTGTCTACTGCAAGGATGGGATGGGAAGCGAACAGACGATTATCCTGAGATCAGTTTTGACTTCCTGGGCTATACGTTTCGCCCTCGGAAGACAAAAGCTGGCGACGGGTCAGTGTTCCTGAGTTTCCTGGCAGCCATAAGTGGCAAGGCGGCTAAGGCTATTCGTCAAACTGTGCGGGATTGGGAACTGCAACGGCGCACGCCTATTCCTCTTGGAGAAATAGCGCGCCGGATCAACCCCATTCTTCAGGGGTGGATAACCTATTACAGTCGCTTTTACCAATTGAAGTTATACCCGGTAATGGCGCAGGTTGACCTGCACTTGGCCAAGTGGATTGCCCGCAAACACAAGCGAGCGCGAGGTAGTCTGGTGCGTGCATTCGAGTGGTTACGGCGAATTCGTCACGACTGCCCGACGCTGTTTGCACACTGGTGCTTAGCTTACGATACTTGAATGATTCAACGACAAGAGCCGTATGACGCGAGAGTGTCACGTACGGTTCCGTGGGAGCGTAGGGGGCAGTTCCCCTGCGCCACCCGATAACCCCTTGATGGTTGCATTTTACGTTACGCCTGTGTAGTGTATACACACAGTTTGCGCGTATGGATGAAATTATTTTGATTAAGTCATTTCGCCATAAAGGGCTTGAACACTTTTTCAAGACAGGTTCAACCGCAGGCATTCAGGCCAAACATGCGGTTAAGCTACGCATTCAATTAACCGCCCTTAATATGGCTAAACGCCCAGACGATATGTCTGCACCAGGCTGGAAATTACACCCTCTGAAGGGAGCTGATCTTAAAGGCCATTGGGCTATATCTGTAAACGGTAACTGGCGACTTACCTTCCGATTTGAAGGTGAAGACGCAATTCTGGTTGACTATCAGGATTATCATTGAGGGAAACTATGAATCGTATGCATAATCCCGCGCACCCAGGCGCGGTTCTTCGTGAATATCTGGGAGAAATGTCAGTCACAGACGCTGCCACCGCATTAGGCATTACTCGCACGGCGCTTTCCCGGATTCTGAATGAAAAAGCTGGTATCTCTGCGGATATGGCGCTCCGCCTGGAATCCGCACTCGGAACTAGCGCCGAAATGTGGACTGGTATGCAATCTCAGTATGAGCTTTGGGTTGCTTCGCAAACCGCTCGCCCAAACATTCGCCCATTATTTCACCATGCCTGACATCCATTATAGGGGGCCGTCTGGCCCCCCTATAATGTTGTTGGTACTTAAGGATTGAGGCGAGTATGCAGCCCAAATCGTCATGCCGCCGGACTACACTGGAGCTGACACCGCAACGCTGGCTGAAATTGAACGGGTAAAGCGGCGCCTTGTAGGGGGATAAAATGAACTACGATGAAATAACGAAAATCACCGCTGAACGTATTAGCGACTACATGACCGAAGCAGTTAATACAGACTCTGAAGCTGAGTACACGATCATTCAGTAAGTCAGCCGCGGTAATCGGTGTTTTGGTGACGTAAAGTTTACAGTGAGCCACTTTCGAGTACGTATCAACGAACGTCTGCTGATTAATACGCCCGACACCTTTCAGGTTGCCTACATAGAACGTGTCCTGCGAACCCAGATATCCCGGATGAGTTGTTTCGATTTCGCCACAGGCCTCGTCATCACTGGCTTTACGCTCCAGTGCTGCGATCTGGCTGTCAGTTAGCTCAATACCATCACGGGCTACTTTTTCTTCCAGTGCTTTCAGACGTTTTTTGAAATTCTCAAGGTTATAGCGTAACCAGACAGAACGGACACCACTGCCGGAGATAAAAACGCCCTGTTTACGCAGCTCGTTGCTGGTCCGGTGCTGACCGTGTGCCGGGAAAGCGACGGCGTAATCAACAACAGCCTGTTCAGTTGCCTCATCGGTACGGTTCTTAAAGTTAGGAGCGCGGCGATTACGATGAATCAGCGCATCCACACCGCCTTCATCGGCCAGTTCGCGGTAACGATAAAACGTATCACGCGAAACGCCCATGATTTTACAGGCTTTTGATACGTTGCTGAGTTCTTCAGCCAGATTGAGCAAACCGGCTTTGTGTTTGATAACGGGATTGGTAGTATGAAGCATGAGAGTTACCTCGTGTTTTGTATAAGGATTCGACACCCATATCAAAACCGGTAACTCTCAACCTTTCAAGGCTCAGTGTCAGATCAAGTCGCGACTAATACAATTGATGTATATATGTCCTTGACCCACGATATTCAGACAGTCGTTGTATCTTAAGTTGACGTTACCCGCTGACGTCGATATTCCCTTGGTGAGAGATAACCTAACGCACTATGCGGATGGTTTTCATTGTAATGCTCGATCGCCACTGCAAGGTTATGCAATGCCGTTCTTACATTCGGTTTCGGCATGAACGCGATGTAGTCTTCTTTCATCATTTTCACGAACCTTTCTGCCATTCCATTGCTCTGAGGGCTACTGACTGCCGTCGTGCAGGGCTCCAGATTCAACTCCCTGGCGAACTGCCGTGTTTCATGAGCTGTATAAGCCGAACCGTTATCAGTCAGCCACTGGATTGGCCGTTCCGCTCCTTTATCGCCAAAGCGTTTTTCTATTGCTCCTGACATGACATCCTGCACCGTTGCTTTGTCATAACCTCCCGTGCCTGCTGCCCAGTCTATGGCTTCACGAGCGCAACAGTCCAGTGCGAACGTGACACGCAGTTTTGCGCCATCATCACAACCGAACTCAAAGCCATCGGAACACCAGCGCTGGTCGCTTTCCTTCACCGATATTCGGCCTTTATGTTCCCGCTGCGGTCGTGATGGTTTGTCATGTAACAACAACAGGCTATTTTCCCTCATTATCCGATAAACGCGCTTTGCATTCACGAACGGCAGTCCTTCGTTACGGGACTGTCGTCTGAGAATGGCCCAGACACGACGATAGCCATATGTCGGCATATCGCTGATGATATCAAGGATGCGTGCTACCACTTCCGCATCCGCAGCCTCATCACATCTGCGACAACGTTTATTCGGCTTATTACCAGATGTTTTCATCCGTTGTGCCAGTTGCGCACGCGACACGCCCAGAATACGGCTTACCAGGGTTATTCCTTGTCCGTTGGCAACAAGAGCGCATGCGCTATCCATTTTCGCGACTGACCATACTCCACCGCTTCTTTGAGGATCTCAACTTCCATGGTTAATGAGATGGTCCCCACCACCCTGTGAGCTGTACCCTGGTAGAGTGTTTTTCTTTCATGGAGAAGACCATCATGCAAAACATTACGCTTATTGGTATAGATCTTGGCAAGCATTCCTTTCACATTCACTGCCAAGATAAGTCAGGCAAGGTATTGCTGCGTAAAAAGTTTACCCGTACCAAACTTATTGAGTTTCTGGCAGGCTGTGCCTCGTCTACCGTTGTGATGGAAGCCTGCGCCGGAGCTCATTTTATGGCTCGCCGGATTGCTGATTTAGGTCATGAAGCAAAATTGATTTCTCCGCAGTTCGTTCGCCCTTTTGTTAAGAGCAACAAGAACGATTTTGTCGATGCAGAAGCCATATGCGAAGCGGCATCTCGTCCCTCCATGCGATTTGTGCAACCACGAACAGAAGCTCAGCAGGCCATGCGGGCGTTTCACCGGGTCAGGGAATCATTGGTCAGTGATAAAGTCAAAACGACCAATCAGATGCATGCTTTTTTGCTGGAATTTGGCATCAGTATGCCGACAGGCGTCGCAGTGGTAAAACGACTTTCAACAGTACTTGCAGAGAACGAACTTCCTCCCTATCTGGCGCAGTTACTGATGCGCTTACATGCCCATTATATTTATCTTGTCGGACAGATCACCGAGCTTGAAATCGCACTGGAGCAGGAACTGAGTCGTGATGAGGTAGGACAACGTCTTCAGACAATACCCGGTATTGGTCCGATAACCGCCAGCGTACTGTCATCGCAGCTGGGAGACGGTAAACAATATAGCTGCAGTCGGGACTTTGCTGCTTCAACCGGTCTGGTACCCCGGCAGTACAGCACAGGTGGTAAAAATACACTTTTAGGGATAAGTAAACGTGGAGATAAAAATCTGCGACGGTTACTCGTTCAGTGCGCAAGATCCTTTATTCAGAGAATCGAGAATCAGTCAGGAAGGTTGGCGGATTGGGTCAGGGCGTTGTTGGCAAGAAAACACTCCAGCATAGTATGTTGCGCACTGGCCAACAAATTAGCCCGGATAGCGTGGGCAATCACAACACAGCAGACTGTGTTCGAAAGGTAACGATGGCGCCAGTCTGGCTGGCAGGTTAATCATGAATTAAAGTAGTTCCCAATCTGGTTTTGCGAAGACTGATTATTGATGACATGAACGGCATATCGGCCTGATGAAAAGCCTCAGCAAGAAAATGGCTCACTGAAGCCGGATGGTTTTTTGGGCTCATCAGGTGCGGAACTCATCGAGGCGCGGGCATCCATGCCCATAATGACGCCGGATAGATTTAGGCAAGCCAACATCAATCAAAATCAGTGTTGCAAAAATGGTGGGGACCATAGATTTCTTACCCAGCAAGCGCTGTAACTCTTTTATTTGTTTTATAGCGGCAGCCAGTTCTGAGGCAGGAACGACATCCTCTCCGGCAGCAACAGCAGTGAGACTTCCTTCCAGATATTTTTTTCCACTTAAACAACAGGCTGGGCTGAATACCATGCAAACGCGCCACATGGGACACCGTCATACCGGGTTCCATTGTCTGCTGAATAATGGCGATTTTTTCCTGAGGAGTTTTACGTTTACGAAGCTCCTGCCCCAGCAAAATTCCAGTCATCTCAAAATTAGAACTAGTGTTAGACATA
This sequence comes from Escherichia sp. KS167_9B, assembly GCF_030295215.1. NCBI lineage: Bacteria > Pseudomonadati > Pseudomonadota > Gammaproteobacteria > Enterobacterales > Enterobacteriaceae > Escherichia > Escherichia sp. KS167_9B. Next base: position 55,415 of record NZ_AP025755.1, on the reverse strand, counting down.
TATCCAGGCCTATCTCTTATTTTAAGATACATCCACTGCCTGGCGTTTCAAGGGGCCGGTTCACTATTGATGTATATATTACTGGAGAGATATTATTTAATAACTTTGGATAAATAGTTTACTGGGATAATAATTCTGGACATTATAGAATATCAAAACAGGTATCTATGGTTAATATTCCATCTCCTGTTAAACGAATTTTACCAATATAATTAATTACGTAATATAACATTAATTAAGTGTAAGATGTTCACGTATAGGAATTTGAGATGCTAGCGATACCTCTGTCCGCACTAACGCTAGAGCAAGCATCAGTGCTATCGCCAGAGCATTTGACTCATCTCAGCAGGCTGTTATTCGTTTGCGTGGGCCGGAGCTTTACATGCAGCTATAAAGTTGATGATAATGCTGGTCATCAGCCTGCAATGAATGAGTTATTATTTACCATTTAAAAGGAGTTTAATAATGAATATAAGAAAATTATATATAGCAATGCTACTTATCTCGCCTGCATGCCTGGCTTTGTCTGCGGATGAACACAATAAAAATACCAGTCTGACGCATGTCATTTCTGATTACAGGATGTCACTTGCGGCACTTCCTCTTGATTATTCTCTGCAGGAAAAAAAACAGCTACCCGGCGTTATGCTGCAGAGGTATATCCTGAATTCACAGGCGTGGTCTCCACAGGGCATAGTCTATCCGGAATACTGGCAGAACGGGGTGGATATCTATATTCCTGATTCAGCCAGAGGAAAACATGCCCTTGTTGTTATCAATAACGGCAGCAATAATAATGGCTCAGGCAGTCCCGTGGCCCCCACAAACTTTAGCGAGGAAGAACTTTCACGTATTGCGGTTGCTACTCGAACTATTGTGATAGCTGTCAGTAACGTCCCTAATCAGGTACTCAGCTATCAGGGAGTGTCGACGCCTTTGGCTGAAGATCACAGCGTGGCATATTCCTGGAAACTGTTTATCGGAGATACACAGAAATACCAGAACGCGTCCCTTCATATCCCAATGGCAGCGTCGGTATCGCAAGCGTTCAGGCTGGCGAAGAAAGAACTGGCGCAACAGAATGTCACTAAGTTTATTGTCACCGGAGCCTCCAAGCGTGGCTGGGCCGCATGGCTGACTGCGCTGTCAGACCCAGATGTTGATGCCATTATTCCTGTTGCTTTTGACCTGCTGAATATAAAAAAATCGCTTGAACACATGTATCAGTCATACGGGAAAAACTGGCCAGTGGCTTTTTATCCGTATTATCAACAAAACATTGACCTGCAGATTGATACAGATGAATTTGCAAACCTGATGACGCTGGAAGACCCGCTTACTTATCTGAATACCGATATGGGCGACCGTCTGAAAATGGATAAATATATTATTAACGCCAGCGGTGATGATTTTTATGTCCCGGACAACAGTCATTTTTATTATGATCGGCTACCAGGACGGAAATCCCTGCGGGTAGTACCAAACTCCACACATTATGACATTCTGTCCGTTACGGAGCAGTCGCTGACCACTTTTGTTAACCGTTTTCAGAATGGGCAAAAGCTCCCTGAAATTACGGAAAAAATACAGAGCCGCGGAAACGGAAAAAAGGAGCTGGAAGTCAGCTTCTCAGAGAAGCCGGCAGCCGTTCTGCAGTGGACAGCTAGGAACCCGGTAGCAAGAGATTTTCGTTATGCCTGTGATGTTAAATACACCTCAGTTCCCGTCAGTCTGACTGGCGGCGATGATACACTCAGCATTCCACTGACGCCTCCCAACCGCGGGTGGCAAGCCACTTACATTGAAGCCACCTTCAGTGACGGGTATGTAGCCACAACACAGGTGTATATTACACCTGACGAGAAATATCCGGAAACAGCTCCTCCGTCAGCAGGAGCTACCTGTAAGACTCTTCCGGGGCGGGGACTGACCCCACAACCTGTGAAACAGTAATACCGCAACCACAACCGCAGACCAGGTTTCTTTAATACCGCGCCAGCCGTCCATAATCGCCATGATCCAGAACAGCACGATAATGGTCATAAACGGTAGCTGACGCCCCACCATCTGGCTAATCTCAAAGCTGTCGATGCCTGTGACCTGCCCGGCGACCAGAATCTGAATCCCCATCGCGCCAAATGCCACTGGCGCGGTGTTAACAATCAGGCACAGTCCGGCGGCGTACAGTGGTTTAAAGCCCGGACCGACCAGCAATGCGGCGGTAATTGCTACCGGTGCGCCAAAGCCTGCGGCTCCGTCAAGGAAAACGCCGAAACAGAAATCGACGATCAGCATTTGCAGGCGCTGGTCAGGGGGTATCGAAAGAATAGACGAGCGAATGATGTCAAACTGCCCGGTTTTCATCGTATCCTTTCAGTTTGAGCTTAATCAACGCAAAGAAAAAAACAGGATGGGAAGCGATGCTATCAGGCTGGAAAGCCAGATATTCCCGGCGGGATCGTAGTTTTGTTGCCAGAGATTCATTGCAGATCTCCTCGAACTCACACATCGTGCAGGAGTCTGTAGCTCGTTTTTGTCACACGCTGCGTAAACGTTATACAAAAAGTGTTTTCATGAGTAAGGTAATAAATTGTTATATATTGGAGATATTAATTTATGTTGTTGTGTTTTATTTGTGACTAAACATGTAAGAGCTTTATTGATTGGTAGGACCGCTTCCAGCGTCAGAATCCCAGATTTATTCTTTGAGATCCCGGCCAAGTGCTCAGGTTATCGGGCTTCCTCTTGTTGAGGATTACGGTCTTAATAACCAGACAAGGTTTGCTGCTGACTAACGTCTCCACCGGCCGGGTAGGCAGCCTGACGGCTGCGGTTTGTCATGGTCTGTAATTACCGTTATGGTTGCCGGAAACAAAAAGCTGGTCTTCTGGTTTGTACGTATCGATGACGAAGGGCATCCGGAAATCGCCCGCTGTACGGAGCGGGAATTTGCGACCATTCTTGCCGGTATCAGCGCCGGCGGCATGTTCTGCCCGGAGTGTGGCACCGTTCACTGGCCGGATGGTGTAACCCCGCCTTTCTGATGCAGCGTAAAGTGTTCCCGGCAGACGACTCGGTAAAAAAAGTAGGGTGGCTGGCAATCCAGTCTGCATCCCAGAAATGGAAGATGTCGTTGAAGGGCTGGTGTATGGCAATGAGCCGCTTGATTATCGAGTTCGGTGACCGCCTGGATGCTCACTTCTGAGAAAAGGTTTTTACACAGAATCCTGACAGACTCTTAGCGTGGGAAAATTTCCGAATTCCAGACGGTCCCCTTTAACGTAGTAGTACTGTCAATTAAATATATTTTTTAAACCATTGTGTCTGCACAGCTGCTACACGTTCAAAAAACGCGCCCTCATAAATATCATAATGGCATGCGTCAGCTTCCTCGTATAATTCCTTAGTACTAGAAGCAACAGCATCATATAATGCTCTTCCCTGTTCCGGCGGATTAACGTTATCCTGACCTGCAATAACAACCAAAACAGGGCACTGAACTCTGGCTGCACTCTCTGCCGGTTTATATTGCAACGTTTCCATGACAGTAAGGAAAGGTATTTTTATATCCATTTCGGGATGCTGGGCTTTGATTTTCTCGAAGAATACCTTCGATTCATCATCACTTAGGACCCGTGTAACCCCCACAAACATCTCTTTCCCGGTGTTTTTCTTCTTCTCTGCCATTTTATTCAGCGTGGACAGAAAAGAAGCTCTCTCCGATTCATTCATGTCTCCGGTAACCAGAACATCACCGTCAGCAAAAGCTAGCTGGCTGACAATACATTGTACGCGTTGATCCTGCGCAGCTGCACTGAACACATGACCCCCTCCCAGCGATGTACCCCATAACCCAATACGCTGATTATCAATACATGCCTGCTTTTCTGCCCAATTGATAACTGAAATAATATCTTCGGTCTGCATTGCAGGAACCAGACGGCCTCGTTCTCCCTCACTCTGACCGAATCCACGATAATCAAAAGTAATCGTTGCAAATCCTGCTTCTGTGAAGGCATTCGCAAAGCAAGGGAGCAGAACATTACGGATGCCACAAAATCCATGGCATAAGATAATCAAAGGATGTTTTATATTTCCTTCAGGAATACGAAATGTCAGGGCAATACCTTCAGAGAGTTTGTGATCCGTAATTTTCATAAATATCCTGTGTTATGTAGTTTATTAATAATCAGAATCAGCGTCAGTATCATACCAGCCACAACGCCAGAATTCCCAGCACAGCCAGATGACAGGTGTAGAATACTGTGAAAAAATCTCCGGAACAGAAACGGGTTAATAATTTCCCTGCACTGAACATCAGAGCAACGGTAAACACCGTCATCACAAGGCCGGCTTCCGTCGCCGCGTCACTGGAGGCAAAGTTAAGCACCGGAATATGCCGGATTGATTCCGGGATCTGAGATTGTGGCCACGTGTCGAACAATGGTCACCGGAAAAGATCTGACAGGCAGCCCCTTTAACGTGGGAAAATTTCCGAATTCCAAGCGGCCCCTTCAGTACTGCTGGTGCTGGACGATGTGGCTGGGGGCGCTGATAACGTCGTTGTTGTTCGTCGCCGCGCACCGCCAGTATCAGAACCTGCTGACACTGGCAGAACTGTTCCTAGTGGGGTTGATTACATCAGCGGCCAGGATCAGAAGTGGTGGCCTGCTGCTGGTATTGCTGCATATGGAAGCAACCACGCTGGTTTTACTGTTTGGTTGAAAGTTATATTTTTATTAAACATTGCGCGTTAAAGCCTGGTGTGTTTTTTTAGTGGATGTTATATTTAAATATAACTTTTATGGAGGTGAAGAATGCATACCACCCGACTGAAGAAGGTTGGCGGCTCAGTTATGCTGACCGTCCCACCGGCACTGCTGAATGCTCTGTCTCTGGGTACAGATAATGAAGTTGGCATGGTCATTGATAATGGCCGGCTGATTGTTGAGCCGCACAGACGTCCGCAATATTCACTGGCTGAGCTACTGGCACAGTGTGATCCGAATGCTGAAATATCAGCTGAAGAACGAGAATGGCTGGATGCACCGGCGACTGGTCAGGAGGAAATCTGACTTGGAAAGAGGGGAAATTTGGCTTGTCTCGCTTGATCCTACCGCAGGTCATGAGCAGCAGGGAACGCGGCCGGTGCTGATTGTCACACCGGCGGCCTTTAATCGTGTGACCCGCCTGCCTGTTGTTGTTCCCGTAACCAGCGGAGGCAATTTTGCCCGCACTGCCGGCTTTGCTGTGTCGTTGGATGGTGTTGGTATACATACCACAGGAGTTGTGCGTTGCGATCAACCCCGGACAATTGATATGAAAGCCCGAGGCGGAAAACGACTCGAACGGGTTCCTGAGACTATCATGAACGAAGTTCTTGGCCGCCTGTCCACAATTCTAACTTGAACATGGGGGTTGAGGGGGAACCGGACGAAAACGTACGATTTAGGGCACTAAAACCGCTGCTGGTCCCTCATTCAGTGACTGCCCTAGGGTTTTTCATGCTCTCCTGAAGGATGCTTTTATGGCCTCTGCAAAAAGCATGGACCGTAATGGCTCTCGGTTAATCCGGGATTTTATGCGCCAGACCGTTGAACGGCAGCATAATACCTGGTTCCGTGACCTGGTTGAGGCAGGGACGTCAGCAACTCGAACGCGGTGATGTCCTTTCCCATAATATGGTCGAATCCTCTGCTGCTGCATGGCGGGATGAAATAGCAACAAAAGTAATTACCGTGCATCTACCAGATGGCCCCCAAACTGGAACTCTCCCGGGGCTGGATTATCAAACAGGCTATTTTATATGATTTTCTGATGCCGACAAGTAAAATGGTTGCTGCTGGTTGAATATTATAGTGCTAAGGCTTTATAATTATAACGTAGTATTATTGTTAAAATAGATATATGAAAAATAAGCATTTTTATTGACTACTACACTGGTAACAATCTAAAATACATGAAATATACTGGTACAGTATTTTAATACAACGAAGGGATTGTTGAGAAAGTTCTAAAATTACAAAACTACAGGAGATTTATGGATTTTGTTTATAAAGTAAATATGAAGCATCAGTGGCGTCCGGGAATTGGTTGTTTTGTTGACCTGAACTGTGGGTGGTATTGTCAGGATGCACTGATTAACTGGTATTGTGAAAAATATAGTATACCTAGTACGATTTTAAAAGGGAAGTTCAAAAGAAATAGATTGGGGTATGGTTTTTCTCCTGAAGATAGTTGTTGTCATACAATTTTAATTCCCCCTAATATTAAAGATTATAAAAAGGCTCTACTAAAATATGGTCCAATTATTGCTTCTGGTAAACTAGGCCTGGCTGATTTTGGTTTTTTAGGAGGCGTTAATCACTATGTTCTGATCATTGGTGTTTCAACGAAAAATAATAAAATCATTATTCAAGACCCATTAAACATCAATAGTGGAAAATGGGAATGTTCAACACATAGCTCACATGATTTTCATAGAGTAATTGGAAGATTAAATGAGACACTGGTTATTAATCCATATACACTTAACCTCTATAGATCTTAGTTTCTTGTATTCCTCTGTTATCATGAAAAAATTTACCAGATTACGGTCATTATTTGATAGGCTGCTAATCGCTCTGAGAATTAACCATTGTCGTATTTAAAATAATTATATGGGAATATGTGTTGATGACAAAAATAATACCAACAGGTGAATGGTTGTTTGTTGTAACAACAGAAAACAATTGTAATGTAATTATGATAAGTCAAAATGATATTAATAAGTTACTTTTAAGCTCATCTTTTATTGGTATGGTTGGTATTTATCACTCAAGCCTAACCAGAAAACGAATTGAGTTGAAAGAGTGAAACAGAATGTACATAAAAGAAAGAGTAAGGATAGCTAATATATTTAACAGAAAGGGAGGGGATTATGTTATTGATATATATGTTTCTGAGTAAATATTATGTATGTCATAATGGATAGTGTAAGAAAACGGCGTAATTCACAGATAATATTCAATGATCCCTATTTGATTGGTGTTGATAAAATAATGTGGTGCTGGTTGCGTTGAATAACTTTTAATCTTCCGGTAGTTGAAAATTCTGTTATACAGAATAATATGTTGATAGATAAACAATAGGTGTAATTATGTGGAGTAAAGTATTTCTGTTGGTTTTAGATGATAGAGGTGCAGCTCTTAGAGACTCTGTGAAATCATACAGAAAAAGATATAATATAGATAGCAATAGAGAGGTGAATATTAGAAAAGTTATTGATAATGGAGGATGTACAGGTAAGGAGTTCTCAGATGTCACTATTGATGATAAATTAATTGTGATTGCACATGCTGATGCTAGATATTTAAGAGCCCAAAAGATTGGATTGATGTCTCCTTTTGAGTTTGTGGAACTATTGTCTATTTTAGGGCTAAAGGAAGTTGGTATCATTAGTTTTAAATGTTGCTATTTGGGTGCCAAATCTTACTTAGAAGATATAAAAAATGAACTATACTCTGATATTAAAATTGGCTACATGTCAGCCTATAAACGTTCTGCTGTAACTATATTCGGACATGAAGGTGTTGGATTTATTGATTCTATGATACGGTTAATATCTGCTGGCCTGCTGAAACTTCCTGACAGATGGCGGGTAAATTTTGTCAGAGGGAATACTCAAGCTCCAAGGTATTCAGGAAAAAGAGCACCTGGAGAGACTGTTTATGAACTGCCCCGGGAATCCAGGAGACTAAACGCCCTGAGAAGGAGGTAAACAAGATGAGTATGGGGGTGTACGTCGGAAACGCTGAAATTTCCGATACAGCGAATTTATTGATTTTGAAGCATGTTTGGCAGGTTTTGACGTGTAGGGGAGCCTGTACATAGATTTGTGTAATTGCCTGATTTTGATATGTTCAATCCAGCATCAAATGAAGGTTAATTTATGGACGACAAACAGTTACAGGCTCTGGCTAACGAACTGGCCAAAAACCTCAAAACCCCTGAAGACCTCAGTCAGTTTGATCGGCTGCTGAAAAAGCTCAGCGTTGAAGCCGCTCTCAATGCAGAGATGACACACCATCTTGGGTATGAGAAAAATCAGTCCAGACCAGGAGCTAACTCCCGCAACGGTTATTCCACAAAGACCGTTATCACAGGCGACGGTCCACTGGAACTGCGTACTCCGCGCGATCGTGACGGTACCTTCGAACCACAACTGGTAAAGAAAAATCAGACCCGTATTACCGGGATGGATAACCAGCTCCTCTCGTTGTATGCCAAAGGGATGACCACCCGTGAGATAGCCGCTGCGTTCAAAGAACTGTATGACGCAGATGTTTCACCGGCACTGATATCAAAGGTTACCGATGCCGTGATGGAGCAGGTTGTAGAATGGCAAAACCGACCACTGGATGCTGTTTACCCCATTGTTTATCTTGACTGTATCGTCCTGAAAGTTCGGCATGACAGTCGCGTCATCAACAAATCGGTGTTCCTGGCACTGGGCATCAATATCGAAGGTCAGAAAGAACTGCCAGGTATGTGGCTGGCCGAAAATGAAGGGGCGAAGTTCTGGCTCAATGTGCTGACTGAACTGAAAAACCGCGGTCTGAACGATATCCTCATCGCCTGTGTGGATGGCCTGAAAGGCTTCCCGGATGCCATCAACACAGTATATCCGAAGGCCCGCATCCAGTTATGCATCGTGCATATGGTGCGCAACAGCCTGCGCTTCGTGTCATGGAAGTGTAAGTATCCCGCATAATCGTGCCATTCATATTTAGAGATCATCCGGCATAATCAATCTGCTAACGAAGGAGATCGCTATGCGTAAAGCCCGTTTTACTGAGCATCAGATCATCGCTGTGATTAAGTCAGTTGAAGCCGGACGAACCGTTAAAGATGTCTGCCGGGAGGCCGGTATCTCTGAAGCGACCGACTACAACTGGAAGTCCAGATACGGCGGCATGGAAGCTTCTGATATTAAAAAAATAAAGGATCTTGAGGACGAGAACCGCCGTCTCAAACAGATGTTTGCTGACCTGAGTCTGGAAAACCGGGCGCTGAAAGACGTTATCGAAAAAAGCTTTAAAACCAGCCTTTAAGCGTGAGCTGGTCACTCATCTAATAACGACATTCGGACTCAGTATCCGTCAGGCCTGCCGGAGTCTGAACCTGAGCAGAACGGTTTACCATTACCGCCCGGATACCACGCGTGATGAACCCGTTATTGCCGCCCTGCAGGCTGCGGCTGAGCGATACCCACGATACGGCTTTCCGAAGCTTTTCCAGATTCTGCGACGGCAAGGATACCCGTGGAATCACAAAAGGATCCATCGTATTTATTGTCTGCTGAAGCTGAATTTTCGCCGTAAAGGCAAACAACGGTTTCCGGTGCGTAATCCCTCGCCACTGGCTACGCCAGAAGCGCTGAACCAGAGCTGGTCTGTCGATTTTATGCATGATGCGCTGGCCTGTGGCCGTCGTTTTCGCACGTTCAATGTCGTTGATGACTTTAATCGTGAGGCGTTATCGATTGAAATCGATCTGAATCTGCCAGCTCTGCGAGTGGTCCGTGTACTTGACAGGATCGCGGCAAACCGCGGTTATCCGGTCATGCTACGCATGGATAATGGTCCGGAATTTATCTCTCTGGCGCTGGCTGAATGGGCAGAGATACACGCAGTAAAAGTGGAGTTCATCCAGCCGGGTAAGCCGACGCAGAACGCTTTCATTGAGCGTTTTAACAGGACATACCGTACAGAAATACTCGATTTTTATCTGTTCAGAACGCTGAATGAAGTACAGGAAATTACGGAGAAATGGTTATCAGAATATAACTATGAACGCCCGCATGAATCACTGAACAATATGACACCGGAGGAATACCGACTTCACCATTATTTGGCCGGGTTCTCAAAAAATGCATGGAACTAAAACGGGTCTATTTACATAACCATGAGGAAAACATGTGAAATGGAAAAAATCGCTTAGAATGCGATACTGCACGTTTTAGAGGGTATTCACAAAACAATTGTTGCCTCGCGGAAGTTTTGATCAAGATTGAACTGCTATCTGGATCATGACAGCAGATCACAGCAACAAGGCCGTTAAAAAGCGTTGAACGGCGTTAACAGCCGTTAAGCTAGGACTGATTGCAACGAAATGGAGAAAATGTTCAGAACGGGATTCAAAGTGTTTTAAGGCGATGCCGGAAAGAGATATATCTCACCTGTTCTGATGTTTTTTTCAATGCAAGCGCTTTTAAGAGTGCTTTTAAAGATGCTATTATGACAATAAGACAAACGGAGAATGAGATGAACGCCTCCCACCATTAAATCCGGAGCACAAAGGTAGATGGCGAGAAAATACAGGAAGGTGTGGAGTTTCGCAGATTTCCGGCATCATAGTCCAATACGGGATGCATAAGACTCCCTCAGACTGGAGACTCAACAAATAAAATATACACCGGTTGGCGTTGATATCGCAAAACATCTGATTCAGGTTCACTTCATCAATGAGCACACAGGGGAAGTGGTGGATAAGCAACTACGCAGCAGAGATTTTCTGACGTTCTTTAGTAACCGCGAACCTTGCCTGATTGGCATGAAAGCCTGTGGAGGCTCTCAGCACTGGGCCCGGGAACTGACAAAACTGGGTCATAAAGTCCGGTTGTTGCAGGCCCGCTTCGTTAAGGCATTTGTCATGGGCAATAAGAATGATGTGATGGATGCCAGGGCTATCTGGATGGCAGTTCAGCAGCCAGGTAAAGAAATCGCCGTCAAAACAGAAGAACAGCAGTCAGTTCTTGTTCTGCACCGGACCCGCAGGCAACTGGTGAAGTTCCGGACCGCACAAATTAATGCCCTGCACGGGACGTTACTGGAGTTTGGTGAAAGCATTCACAAAGGTCGGGCAGCGATGGAGCGGGAGTTCCCTGAAGCACTGGAGCGGATGAAAGAAAGACTGCCACCGTATCTCATTACGGTGCTGGAAGACCAGTACAACAGACTGAGTGAGATGGACTCACTGATAGATGATATCGAAAAACAGCTTACCAGTGTGGCCAGGCAGAATGAAACCTGTAAGCGGTTGCTGGATATTCCCTGCATTGGACCACTTATTGCGACGGCAGCGGTGGCCACCATGGGGGAAGCATCTGCATTTAAATCAGGGCGAGAGTTCGCGGCTTATGTTGGTCTGGTGCCCAGACAGACTGGCTCAGGAGGAAAAATCCGCCTGCTGGGGATAAGTAAACGTGGTGATCCCTACCTCCGGACATTGTTTATCCACGGAGCAAGGGCGGCAGCATTACTGACCAGAGAACCAGGCCCGTGGATAACCGCACTGAAAAAATGTCGTCCGGCCAGTGTGGCAATCGTCGCAATGGCAAACAAGCTGGCACGAACAGTGTGGGCAATAGCTGCTCACGGACGTAAATACGACAAGAATCACGTCAGTATCAGACCATATTAATTGCTGAGACTGATAAACATCAAACCTTAAAAAGGGTGAATGCTGAAAGGTTGCTATGGCGGCCGATGTGATGACAACGACAGGTAAGACCGTGACCTGATAAACCTGAATAGGCCCATGGACATCAAGTCCGCACGGAGAATAAGGCTCAGGTCAGCGAATCTCATAGTGGCCCGCAGCTCTGGCTGCAATAAGGCCGGATACAGAGCTGCAACTACTCGTCGATGTCAGAACAACGGAAGCCTTGCAAACGGGGAGGCGTTCATACAGGGCTTATGAGTTATCAAATCCTGACAACCACAGCGGCCAGTATTACTGACCTAAAAAAAAATCCTATGGGAACCGTAGCTGAAGGTGAAGGGGACGCTGTTGCAATCCTGAACCGAAACGAACCGGCGTTCTATTGCGTTCCACCAAAACTTTACGCCTACTATCGGGAACTCGCTGAAGATGCTGAGTTAAACGCTGTTGCTGATGAGCGCATGAAAAAACCGGAAATTGTGAAGGTTAGCCTGGATGACCTATGAACTGGCTTTTGACCGCAGAGCACTGAAGGAATGGCAGAAACTCGGCCACACCATCCGTGAACAATTCAAAAAGAAACTGTCAGAACGGCTGGAAAATCCACGCGCACCTGCAGCCCGATTACATGGTCATGCTGATCGTTATAAAATCAAACTTCGTTCATCTGGCTACAGACTTGTATATCAAGTCATTGATGAGAAAGTCGTTTTACTCGTTATTGCCGTTGGAAGAAGAGAAAGCAGCGAAGTCTATCAGATCGCAGATTTGCGCTAAGATTAATTATCAAATGATTGACTCTTTTCTGTCAGAACGAGAGCATAAACATTTGCAACACCTGCAAATGTAGGTTAATAAAAACCAGAAAGGTAAACTGGTTCCTTTTCATCCATAGCTTAAAGTGGGCGGGAGGTTAAAAATGCAAAACTACGCTAAATCTGTAACCACAGAGATCTTACGTCAACTTGAACGACAGGAATTTAAACCCCGAAAAGATTAAAAAAACACCCCAAAATGGATGGTTATTCAACACAGCCAGAACGTCAAGTAATAAGTATTGTCAGCGCCAGTGATATAAGACGGTCAACGGTCAAACATCGTGGCGTTGACAGTATAACCAATTTAATTGCTGGCATTGATTGATTCAGGGTATCGATGGCGATTTTTCGCTCCATTTCCCCAAAAATGGAGCCTGTACATAGATTTGTGTAATTGCCTGATTTTGATATGTTCAATTCAACATCAAATGAAGGTTAAATTATGGATGACAAACAATTGCAGGCTCTGGCTAACGAACTGGCCAAAAATCTCAAAACCCCTGAAGATCTCAGTCAGTTCGATCGCCTGCTCAAGAAAATCAGTGTTGAGGCTGTTCTCAACGCTGAACTGACTCACCATCTGGGACATGAAAAAAATCAGCCCAAATCGGGAACCAATTCCCGATTTGGCTATTCCACGAAAACCGTCACCACTACGTAACCGGCTCATTTAAACCGTCTGGTCTGTTTCCTCCGGCTCTACAAAAATAATGTCCATCATTTTTAATGGACACTATCGTATGAAACACCGGACCTGGATCACTGAAGCTTTACGTCTTCACTTTGAAGAACATTTACCCCGGGTTGTGGCCGGGCGTCGCCTGGGTGTACCAAAATCAACAGTTTGTAGTATGTTCGTGCGCTTTCGGAGAGCTGGCCTTTCGTGGCCTTTGCCCGCAGGCATGTCGGAGCAGGAACTTGATGCCTGCCTTTACGGACAATTTTCCACGGTACCAGTCGTACGTCCTGAAAGCACCGTTATATCCGAAGCCCCCGTGGTAAAAAAACGTCCCCGGCGGCCCAACTTCCCTTATGAGTTTAAAATCGCCTTAGTGGAGCAGTCACTGCAGCCCGGAGCCTGTGTGGCGCAGATCGCCCGGGAAAACGGAATCAACGATAACCTGCTCTTCAACTGGCGCCATCAATACCGGAAAGGTGGCCTGCTGCCTTCCGGAAAAAATATGCCGGCACTGCTTCCCGTGACGTTAACGCCGGAGCCGGATAATAAAATCCCGGCCCCCGCACAGGAACCAGAGCAGATAAATACACCGTCCGACAGTCTGTGTTGTGAGCTGGTTCTGCCGGCCGGAACTCTCAGGCTTAAAGGTAAACTGACGCCGGCGTTATTACAGACACTTATCCGCGAAATAAAAGGGAGCAGCCACTGATGATATCTCTCCCTGCAGGTTCGCGTATCTGGCTGGTTGCAGGTATCACCGATATGCGAAATGGCTTTAACGGCCTGGCATCAAAAGTTCAGAACGTCCTGAAGGATGACCCGTTCTCCGGACACCTGTTCATCTTCCGCGGACGCCGGGGTGACCAGATAAAAGTGTTGTGGGCTGACAGTGACGGACTGTGCCTCTTCACCAAACGCCTGGAGCGGGGCCGCTTCGTCTGGCCAGTCACCCGTGACGGCAAGGTGCACCTTACTCCGGCTCAGTTATCCATGCTTCTTGAAGGTATCAACTGGAAGCACCCGAAACGAACGGAACGCGCTGGAATCCGCATATAACCCGTTGTAAAGTGAGGATATGGACACCTCACTTGCTCATGAGAACGCCCGCCTGCGGGCACTGTTGCAGACGCAACAGGACACCATCCGCCAGATGGCTGAATACAACCGCCTGCTCTCACAGCGGGTGGCGGCTTATGCTTCCGAAATCAACCGGCTGAAGGCGCTGGTTGCGAAACTGCAACGTATGCAGTTCGGTAAAAGCTCAGAAAAACTTCGTGCAAAAACCGAACGGCAGATACAGGAAGCACAGGAGCGAATCAGCGCACTTCAGGAAGAAATGGCGGAAACGCTGGGTGAGCAATATGACCCGGTACTGCCATCCGCCCTGCGCCAGTCTTCAGCCCGTAAACCGTTACCGGCCTCACTTCCCCGTGAAACCCGGGTTATCCGGCCGGAAGAGGAATGCTGTCCTGCCTGTGGTGGTGAACTCAGTTCTCTGGGATGTGATGTGTCAGAGCAACTGGAGCTTATCAGCAGCGCCTTTAAGGTTATCGAAACACAACGTCCGAAACAGGCCTGTTGCCGGTGCGACCATATCGTGCAGGCACCAGTACCTTCAAAACCCATTGCACGCAGTTATGCCGGAGCGGGGCTTCTGGCCCATGTTGTCACCGGGAAATATGCAGACCATCTGCCGTTATACCGCCAGTCAGAAATATACCGTCGTCAGGGAGTGGAGCTGAGCCGTGCCACACTGGGGCGCTGGACAGGTGCTGTTGCTGAACTGCTGGAGCCGCTGTATGACGTCCTGCGCCAGTATGTGCTGATGCCCGGTAAAGTCCATGCTGATGATATCCCCGTCCCGGTCCAGGAGCCGGGCAGCGGTAAAACCCGGACAGCCCGGCTGTGGGTCTACGTCCGTGATGACCGTAACGCCGGTTCACAGATGCCCCCGGCGGTCTGGTTCGCGTACAGTCCGGACCGGAAAGGTATCCATCCACAAAATCACCTGGCCGGTTACAGCGGTGTGCTTCAGGCCGATGCTTACGGTGGTTACCGGGCGTTATACGAATCCGGCAGAATAACGGAAGCCGCGTGTATGGCTCATGCCCGGAGAAAAATCCACGATGTGCATGCAAGAGCGCCCACCTACATCACCACGGAAGCCCTGCAGCGTATCGGTGAACTGTATGCCATCGAGGCAGAGGTCCGGGGCTGTTCAGCAGAACAGCGTCTGGCGGCAAGAAAAGCCAGAGCCGCGCCACTGATGCAGTCACTGTATGACTGGATACAGCAACAGATGAAAACACTGTCGCGTCACTCAGATACGGCAAAAGCGTTCGCATACCTGCTGAAACAGTGGGATGCACTGAACGTGTACTGCAGTAATGGCTGGGTGGAAATCGACAACAACATCGCAGAGAACGCCTTACGGGGAGTGGCCGTAGGCCGGAAAAACTGGATGTTCGCGGGTTCCGACAGCGGTGGTGAACATGCGGCGGTGTTGTACTCGCTGATCGGCACATGCCGTCTGAACAATGTGGAGCCAGAAAAGTGGCTGCGTTACGTCATTGAACATATCCAGGACTGGCCGGCAAACCGGGTACGCGATCTGTTGCCCTGGAAAGTTGATCTGAGCTCTCAGTAAATATCAATACGGTTCTGACGAGTCGCTTACACCACTACCGACGGGCCGATGGAATTACGTACCTCTCGTGATCGTGATGGTTCCTTCGAACCACAACTGGTGAAGAAAAATCAGACCCGCATTACCGGCATGGACAACCAGATCCTGGCGCTGTATGCCAGAGGGATGACTACCCGCGAAATTACCTCAGTCTTCAAAGAAATGTACGATGCAGACGTCTCTCCGGCGCTGATATCGAAAGTCACCGATGCCGTAATCGACCAGGTTGTAGAATGGCAAAACCATCCTCTGGATGCGATTTATCCCATTGTTTATCTTGACTGTATTGTCCTGAAAGTACGGCAGGACCGCCGGGTTATCAACAAAGCGGTGTTCCTGGCTCTGGGTATTAACCTTGATGGTCAGAAAGAGCTGCCAGGTATGTGGCTGGCCGAAAATGAAGGTGCAAAGTTCTGGCTGAATGTACTGACGGAACTGAAAAATCGCGGCCTGAACGATATCCTTATCGCCTGCGTGGACGGCCTGAAAGGCTTCCCGGAAGCGATTAATGCCGTCTACCCGGAGATGCAGATCCAGTTGTGCATAGTACACATGGTACGCAACAGCCTGCGGTTCGTGGCGTGGAAAGACTATAAAGCGGTAACCCGTGACCTGAAACAGGTTTACCGCGCAGCCACGGAAGAAGGCGCGTTGCAGGCGCTGGATGCGTTCGGGAAGGAATGGGATGCACGATACCCGCAGATAAGTCGCAGCTGGCGGGCAAACTGGCCGATGTTGCCACCTTCTTCGTGTACCCAGAGGCGATCCGCAAGGTTATCTACACCACTAACGCAATCGAATCGCTGAATAGCGTCATCAGACATGCGATAAAGAAACGGAAAGTGTTCCCGACAGATGAATCGGTGAAAAAAGTGGTGTGGCTGGCTATCCAGTCAGCCTCACAGAAATGGACGATGCCACTTCAGGACTGGCGGATAGCCATGAGTCGATTTATTATCGAGTTCGGTGACCGCCTTGACGGTCACTTCTGAGAAAGGCATTTACACAGAATGATGGACAGGCTCTACCCTCGTAATATGGACACAGCTCTAAGCGAGGTTCTGGTTTTCAAATTGTTCCGGACTGAGACCACCACACCTACTGTGCCGTCGCCAGCGATTGTAATCACATTTGATATAATTAAACACTGTTGCCCGCATTATTTCCCGAAAGTGTTCTCCGTGGAGATATTCCACTTTCAGCGGATGAAAGAAGCTTTCCACGCAGGTATTATCGTAGCAGCATCCTTTTGCGTTCATACTGCCACGCAGATTATGCCGCTTCAGCAGCGCCTGATAATCTGCTGAACAGTACTGGCTTCCGCGGTCCGTGTGAACGATAACGTTCCGGGAGCTCTGACGCCGCCACAGCGCCATCTGCAGGGCATCGCAGGCCAGTTGCGCCGTCATGCGTGGCGACATTGACCAGCCAATAACGGCACATGACCACAGGTCAATAACCACTGCCAGATACAGCCAGCCTTCATCTGTACGTAAGTACGTGATGTTTCCCGCCCACTTCTGGTTCGGACCACTGGCGTAAAAATCCTGCTCCAGCAGATTTTCTGACACAGGCAGGCCATGTGCGCGGTAACTGACCGGGCTGAACTTCCGGGAGGCCTTTGCCCTCAGCCCCTGACGGCGCAGGCTTTCCGCCACGGTTTTTACGTTAAAGTGGTAACCCTGAACACGCAGTTCATCCGTCAGGCGTGGTTGTCAACGACGGATGAAAAGTGATCCACTTATATCTCCACCAACGGCCCAATATTGATCCACCGTTTTACTCAGGATTAGCTTCTGTTATAGCCCCGGCCTTTCGTTTCTGTCTGAGTCGATAGCTTTCTCCTTTGATTTGAACGACATGTGAGTGGTGTAAGATACGGTCCAGCATCGCTGAGGTCAGCGCTGCATCACCGGCGAACGTTTGATCCCACTGCCCGAGCGGCAGATTGGATGTCAGGATCATTGCGCTCTTTTCGTAACGTTTAGCGATGACCTGGAAGAACAGCTTTGCTTCTTCCTGACTGAACGGCAGATAGCCTATTTCATCAATGATGAGCAGGCGGGGGGCCATGACTCCACGCTGAAGCGTCGTTTTATAACGGCCCTGACGTTGTGCCGTAGATAACTGAAGTAACAGATCTGCTGCTGTTGTGAAGCGAACTTTGATACCTGCACGGACTGCTTCATAGCCCATCGCTATTGCCAGATGGGGTTTCCCCACACCTGATGGCCCCAGTAATACGATATTTTCATTACGTTTATTAGACGTCAACTAGTTTTGCCGACTCGCGCCAACTATACTGGCCGCACCCTTCAGGGCGACATCAAGTCGCGCTTGTTACTGCCTTCGCTGTCTTTTTCCTGTAGCTTTCCCCTTTCAGTTCGAACATATATCCGTGTGGATCAGCCTGTCTGCCGCAGCCACCGCCATAGTCTCATCCACGAAGATGCTGCCCCACATGCTGAACGGATGGTTACTGGTTATCACCAGGCTCCCACGTTCATCGCGATGCGCTATTAACTCGAACAGCACACCCGTTTCGGCACTATCGCGTTTGACATAGCCAAGATCATCCACCACTATCACCCGGTAGCGATCCAGTTTCAGTAGCAGCTCATTCAGTTTCAACTGAGCTCTGGCTTTACGTAGTTCCTGCAACAGCTCTCCTGCGCTGTAGAACCGGGCCCGGTAGCCCTGACCTACTACGCCATCCACGATCGCTGCCGCCAGATGGCTTTTCCCCAACCCGCTGGCTCCGAACAGCAGAACGTTTTCTCCTGCATCAACCCAGTCTGTCGTTTCACAGAGTTGCCGGAACTGAGCTCCATTCAGTTCCGGCACCTGACTGAAGTCGTATTCGCTCAGCGTTTTGGCAACTGGCAACCGGGCCTCCTTTTTATAACGACGCAGTTTTTCACTCTCGCGCCACAGGAGTTCTTCATTGCATAGCGTCAGAAGATAGCGCGATGGTGTCCAGCCTTCTGCCAGCGCTCGTTTTTCCAGAGCGTGCCATTCAGCTCCAACTCGTGTCAGGCGTAGTTTACGCAGGCTATGTTCAAGGTGATGGATATTGCTCACTGCGAACCTCCCTTGCCACGCAGTAGTTGCTCATAACTGCTCAGGTTATGCTGTATCACATTGACTACCGGCAACGCCTTTTCTTTTATACCCAGGAAGCGCATCAGCCGGTGCAGATCCACGTTTCCCGGGGTATTCAGCATCTGCTCCATACCTTTTGCCACGACTGAGATATCGTCGTATCCTGCAGCCAGTTTCAGGGCATGTACCATCAGCCTTCCTGCCATATCGGGCTCCAGATGATTACATAAGCGACGCCACAGCCTCCGCCATTCATCGTCCGGCAGGATGTCATTTCTCAGCGTTGCATGGCAGAACGCACCGGGCTTTTTTGCCAGACTGTCGATCACATGTCGGAAGTCGATACGACGGGCCCGCGTCTTCCCTTTTTCTGGTCTGACGCGAGGGCAGCTCATGACCTCGCTGCTGCCAACGTAACAGCTCAGACGATCGTCCCATAACCTGACCCGTAACAGTTGACCTACAAGCCGGGAAGGTACGCTGTAGACGACGTGCTTCACATTGATGGTACTGCTGCGACTAACCCTCACAGTCAGCTCATCATAGTCAGCACTGCGACGAAGCGGCAGCGGTTTCAGATGAAGACGTTCTTCCTTGACCAGATCCTGATTGTTACGGTTGTGCCGCATAACCTGCTGAGTGATGAAGGCCTGATATTCTTCTATGGTGCTGAAGTCGTTACTGCCCCGCAGTATCAGCGCCTGACAGATACGCCTTTTCAGATGTCCGTGGGCACTTTCAACCGAGCCATTTTCGTGGCCCCGACCGGCATCGCAGGCCGGGCTGATGTTGCTGGCGGAACATGACCTCCTGCTCTGCACCATACTGTAGTTTCCATTCGCGAACCCGCCGTTGCATTGTTCTTCGAAGGCTGTTGGGGTACTGGCCGGGATATTTATCCTGTAGCATCTCCAGTAGAGTTGTTGGTGTCAGAGCCGGCCTCTCTTTCAACAGAGGAACAAGCATGCTGTCCCACACAGCTTCCAGAGGATCTTTGCGTGTGCGCCAGTGCCGAACACTGTTTTTTGCCCACTCTCCTTTTTCGATCCGACGACCAGAACGGACTGAGATACCAGCCTTCATGGCCGAGATATGCTGAGTTATACCTTTCTTACGCTGAGTCATATAGTAACTGACCTGAGAAGTATTGAGCGTCACGCCATTTCCTGTTGGATCATGTAAATGACACTCAGGTTACAAAACCGGCCAGAATAATCGGCGCCAGGCGGACTGAGTTATTGTCGTCTCATATACGTTCTATGAAGCTGAGTGAGCGTAACGACTGGAGTTGCTTCTGCGGTGCTCCGGTGGCGAATGTGAAGTCATACTCTTCGAACGTTTTCACCGCCGGGAAGGCTGCCATTCGGGTATACATCGCCTGTTTACGTTGATGACGTGCCAGTTTTTCTTCATGAAGCAGATGCTCCAGGAAGTCCATATAACTCCATTCCTGGTCTACTGCCTGTTGTGACAGCGCAGGCGCTGCGCTTATAAGGCTTTCCAGTTGCAACTGCCCGGCGAGCACCATCAGTCGTTGATGTTGCAGTTGCATCATCACGCCACTCCTCTGCAGAATGAGTCGTAGATGGAGAGTGGATGATGCAGGGGGGATTTGTCGAAGTTCACCAGATTTTCACCAGGATGCACGTCATACTCTTTTTTCTCCGGAGGCAGTGCCAGCATGGATGCTGAGCCAGCGATCGCAGGGACGGGCCTGGATTGTTTCATGCTTTCGTTGGTTAGCGACATCGTGCAGCCAGCGCAGACCGTGGCGGTTGGCTGTTTCAACATCGACAGTGATCCCCATCGGGCGCAGGCGAGTCATTAGTGGGATATAAAAACTGCTACGGGTGTACTGCACCATCCGTTCCACCTTACCTTTAGTCTGTGCCCTGAAGGGACGACACAGTCGGGGAGAGAAGTCCATCTCCTTGCCGAACTGCCACAGCGAAGGATGGAACCGGTGCTGACCGGTCTGATATGCGTCACGTTGCAGAACCACAGTTTTCATATTGTCATACAACACTTCGCGCGGCACACCACCAAAGAAGCGAACGCATTACGATGGCAGGTCTCCAGCGTGTCATAACGCATATTGTCAGTGAATTCGATGTACAGCATTCGGCTGTATCCGGGAACAGCAACGAACACGTGAAGCGGTGAGCGACCATTACGCATAGTGCCCCAGTCAACCTGCATCTGTCGTCCGGGTTCAGTTTCGAACCGAACAACAGGCTCCTGCTCCTGAGAAACCGAGAGAGAACGAATGAACGCCCTGAGAATGGTCATTCCGCCACGATATCCTAGGTATCTGATCTCGCGAGTGATTACCGTTGCCGGGATTTTGTAAGGATGAGCATCGGCGATGCGTTGACGAATATAATCCCGGTATTCATCCAGGAGTGAAGCAACAGCAGGTCGCGGCGTATATTTTGGCGGCTCAGATTTTGCCTGCAAATAACGTTTAACGGTATTGCGGGAGATCCCCAGTTCTCTGGCAATCGCCCGGCTACTCATTCCCTGCTTGTGCAGGATTTTAATTTCCATAACTGTCTCAAAAGTGACCATAAGCTCTCCTGAATCAGGAGAGCAGATTACCCCCTGGATTTGATTTCAGGCGTTGGGTGTGGATCACTATTGCACCGTTCGTGACAGTGGTGCACCGTAACGCTGTTTTGACCGTGTAAAAGCCGCGAGGACAACGCTGTCGCAGTGCTGACGGAACTGCTGACGAGGGCTTATCCTTGTCCGCCGTTGGCACCACGTATACCAGCCGCTGCGGGCCACCCGGAGCACGCGGCACATAGCCTTGATGCTGAACTCAGCCTGATGTTTTTCAATAAAGACATACTTCATTTCAGGCGCTTCGCGAAGCATGCCGCGGCCTTTTGGAGGATAGCCAGTTCCTCTGCCTGCTCCGCCAGTTGCCGCTTCAGGCGGGCATTTTCAGCGGCCAGTTCACTTTCACGTTCAGACGAGGTCATCTGTTGCTGCAGTTTGCTGCGCCACGCATAGAGCTGAGATTCATACAGGCTGAGTTCACGGGCTGCGGCAGCAACACCGATGCGTTCAGCAAGTTTCAGGGCTTCACTGCGAAATTCAGGCGAATGCTGTTTACGGGGTTTTTTACTGGTTGAGACTGTTTTTGTCATGTGAGTCACCTCTGACTGAGAGTTTACTCACTTAGCCGCGTGTCCACTATTGCTGGATAAGATCAATGCAGTGGAGTAGAAAGGGCGCGCATTATTTGTTACAGACCAGAACTGCAGTCCTGAATAACGAACTACAGGACAAATTCGCCAGTTGGTATCCCGGTTGTACGATAGACGCTCAGAGTAGGGGGACGTTATCCGCGATGGCAGCATATCTACTGCCCCAGGATTTTTCATGCTCTCCTATAACAATCGACGATTGCTGGAAAGGCTGGGCCATGTCTCTCCAGCAGAAGCAGAAAAAGCTAATTTAGATTCCATAGGAAGATAATCTAGCTGCCTGAGTAGTTTACAACTGTGCGGTTCAGATAATTCCCTTTTTTAGCTAATAACGCACAACCTGTTATTGTGTGCATTATTAGCTAAAAAAGATGTTGGTTTTTCATTAGACTATACCATAATTTATTTATGGTTTTTGTATGAATTTCTGCCGCATGTATGCGAAGCGATATGAGGAAATAAGTTCATGGAGGAAGCGGCAAATAGCTATATAGTTGAGAGAACAATAGAAGTTGCGCTTAAATTCCTATGTTTATGAGAAGTGTGGTCTGAGCATTTTTGAGTGCAGTTTTATTTTCTTAGACTTGTTAAAAAGCGGTTCATTGTATGTACATCGTGGATAATAGTGGAGGCCTGAGAGCCGGAAGCTATCGCAATATCCATAACGACGTCTTTATTAGTCTGCACCATGATTCAAGGCTGCCTTGCCTGAAAGGAAGGGTAGATCGCCACCTTGGATTTTGGTTATCCGGGCTAACTGGATGTCGGGCGCTACCATGGTGATAATGTTCATGTAGATGTATGGGCTGATTATCGCGGAGGCTTTAAAACTGATTGGTAAACTGCTTGGTATAATCGAGGGTTTTATTTTTTGTGCGTAGTGGTGTGGCCTTTGTGGTTACTTATAAGTAACTAAGAGAAGGATTGTATATGCAGAATAAAAGAAAATGATGTTTTTCTTGAGAGTGAAGTTAAGCACCAAAACATGAAAAATAAACAATGTTTCGGTGTGAGAGCTTCCGATAAGACACCTCTGTGCTTTTTAAAACCAGGAGATGTTTTATATATCTTTGCTCATGGAAATACATCTGTTATAGGGACAGGATCAGCGAGTGGGCCAACATTGAGTCCTGGGACGTTAGCAACTCAATTAATACACCGACGTTTACCAAAAAGTTTTAAAGATATAAGGATTTTATCTTGCAATTCTGGCATACATTCAAAAACTCCCGCTTTCGCACTACGTCTAAAAGAGATTATGTATGGATATGGTTATCACGATTTAGTAGTTACGGGATACTTGGGTGAAGTAGATGTGTCGAGAGATTGGAGATTAAAAAATCATAACGAAGATATGGATTTTTACTCTTCAAAGAAAAAAGGAATAATACCTATAAGTAGTATATTAACTGAGTCTCAAAAGGCACTTTGTGGATCAGATTTAAAGTTTTCTCTTTCTGATTTTAAAGTGCGATATTAAAATAACACCTTGATATTGCAAGGCTGTGAATTTTTTAGTTTTTTGAGCACTTTAGTAAAGTGCATTCGATGCAGTTTGACAATCAGTGCTTTGGTCGGTTTATATAAGCCTCCCGAAGTGAGAAAAGGTGGTTTCCGTTATCTGGTTGATGGTGTCATGTTGAGTCTGCAACAATGCCCGTAGTCAGATATTCTCATGAATAAGTGAGATATCTCCCGGCTTTTACAAGGCGGTGTATACAGATTTCAGAATATACTGTTCTTTTAGATTAATAATTTCATCTTCAAAAGATGAGTAAACAAAATAATTAAAGTTATTTAATATGTGATGATTTTAGTTAACATAATTAACATTTAAATAAATTAAATAAGAAAATATACGTCGCATATTGTATTTATAACGTTAGTTGTTATTAATACACTAATAATAATTATCTGTTTTTATTCGATATTTTCATGTTTGGGAATATTAGTGCGGTAGCTATGGCATTTAGTTGATATGTATATGACACACTAACACTACTACAGGATAGATAAAGTGAGTAATACACAACACAAACTTGATAAATCCCGCCCCCCTAGAGTACAGATAACCTACGATGTTGAAACTGGAGATGCCGAAACAGCGAAAGAGTTACCCCTTGTTATTGGGGTTTTAGGAGAGTACTCTTCATCAGACAAGCCATTGAGAGAACGAAAGTTTATTTGTATAGACAAAGACAATTTTGATGAAGTTATGACATCAATGAGTCCGAAGGCTCATTTTATGGTTAATAGTGTTATCCCGGGTAATGAAGGGAAACTGGATGTCGAGCTTACGTTTAAGTGCAAAGACGATTTTTCTCCTGATCATGTGATTCAACAAGTCGAGTGTCTTAAAAAATTATCTGAATTGAGGTCTCACCTTTGTGACCTCCGTAACAGGGCTGCAAGTAATGAAAAATTGAAAGAAAAACTTCAGGAATTACTGGTAAATACTCAAAATAATCCTGAAAATGATGAAGGTAAGGAATAAACATGACAATTACATCAACATTAGGGCAGAATGAAACACAGTATGCTACAGATGATTGTCTAGAAGAAATTATAAATAATACCAGAGCTGTAAGACAAGATTCTGAAAAAACTAGATTTAAATTACAGGTTAATAATTTCCTTGCTGAAGTTGCCAGTGGTTCTTTAGTCATTAACAGTGATTTAATCGGTAGTATTGAAAAGCGAATCACTGATATTGATAAGTTGATGTCTGAGCAGCTTAGTTTGATTATGCATGCAAGTGAGTTTCAAAAAATAGAGTCAGCGTGGACAGGGCTTTATAAGCTGGTTCATACCAGCGTAACTGAAAATGTAAAATATACAGTGTTACACTGTACTAAAAAAGAGTTACTCAAAGATTTTAAATCATCCTCAGATTTCGACCAGTCTGTATTATTTAAAAATATTTATGAAAGCGAGTATGGAACCTTCGGGGGAACACCATATTCTGCTTTTGTGGGGGACTTCTATTTCGATAATACACCTCAGGATATTGATTTGCTGGAGCATATTTCCCATGTGGCTGCCAGCGCTCATGCTCCGTTTTTGAGTTCTATTGCTCCTGGGATGCTATCCATGAATTCTTTTAGCGAACTACCCTACCCGCGTGATCTGGCAAAATTATTTGAAACAACAGATTATGCCCGGTGGCGTAGTTTCAGGCAGACAGAAGACAGTCGTTATGTGGGACTAACTTTGCCACAGTCCTTGGGACGTATCCCATATGGCATGAAGACTGTACCTGCTGAGACGTTTAATTTTGAAGAGCACATTAGTGAAGACAACTCAGGAAAAGACTATCTGTGGGTAAATACAGCTTTTGAACTTGCCTGTCGGATAGTTGATGCTTTTGAGGAGTATGGCTGGTGTGCAGCAATTCGTGGTGTGGAAGGTGGTGGTTTGGTGAAATCATTACCGGCCTATAATTATGTATCCCATACGGGTGAGAGATTATTACAATGTCCGACTGAGGTTGCTATCTCAGACCGAAGGGAAAAAGAACTGTCAGATCTCGGATTCATTCCACTGGTTTACTGTAAAGGCACTGATTTTGCAGCATTTTTTGCCGTTCAATCGGTGAACAAACCACGGCTATACAATACTGATCAGGCTAATGCAAATGCAAAATTATCCAGCCAACTTCAGTATATATTAGCAACGTCACGATTCGCACATTATCTGAAAGTTATTGTTCGTGATAAAGTTGGAAGTTTTATGTCAAAGACAGAATGTCAGACATATCTGCAAAACTGGATCATGCAATATGTTGTGGCATCAGATAACGCCGGACAGGAAACAAAGGCACGTTATCCATTACGTGAAGCATCCATAGATGTTGTTGAAATTCCTGGCAGTCCTGGTTCATATCGTGCAATTGCATGGATTAAACCTCATTTTCAGCTTGAGGGATTAAGTATGTCATTACGTCTTGTTGCTGACTTGCCATCAAGTGTAAGTTAAAATTTTATTATGGGAGGAGTTATGGCTACTGCTTTTGGAAGTGCGCTAAGTAAAGAGTTTGTCAAAGTAACAATTGATGACAAGGTAATAAAGGGAAATTCAAAAGTTAATAATTGTAATGATTACTTTGACGCATATTGCCCTAACGCATTTCGTGCTTTTTCTGGTATTGATGGTTCTGTTTTTGATATCTGTAATCTGAAGCTTAAAGTTACTAAACAAACACAAGAACTTATAGAGCATTTTTTTAAAAGAGGAGAGAAATCAGTTAAAATAGAAGTTTTACGCAGGGAGTCTACTAGATCTGGTAGTGAATATTCATCCTTTAAAGTTATTTATGATGGTTGCCACTTACATGATATATTGTTAGCACATGATAATGAGGCTAATCTAATTCTTGAGTTATCATTTAGCCCAGAAAATTTAGTCTCAATAGAGATGAATATTCCATCATCTGATGGTAAAAGTACGGAAAAGTTAGGACCAATAACGTATAGTTTAGAGAAACAGACACTTATATAAAAACACTGAATGCATTCGTTTCTTCAGTTTTTACGTGATGATAATCCGGGCTCATCGGAAGATCTTCTGAATTTTGTTATTTCAGATGATCTTAAGTATGAGCTTGGAATGTTATTGTCATCACGGCCTTTATATCATGAGACAGATGACCTGCCGTTTGTTAATAGCTCTGTCCTGAACTATGGCATAACAGCATCAGTATATGGTGTATCAGCCAGTGAGCATAGTGATAGTGTTAATAGTGAAATTTCCTCAAGAATATTGATAACGCTTCAGCGTTATGAATCCAGGCTGGGGAATCCTGTTGTTGAACACCTTTTTAGTGATGATAATTATTCTTTTTTTTCAGTTACCGCCCTGTTTTTTATGGACAGGGTAAAATTCTGCATTAAATGGGATAAACACTCAGGAGAGTTTTCACTGTATGAATAAACTATTATCTTACTATCAGAAAGAACTTTTTTTCTTAAAAAAGCATGGAGATGAGTTTGCAAAAAAATATCCAAAGATAGCCAGACGTCTTGGATATAATCAGGGGGTGTCTGAAGACCCACATATTCAGAGATTAACAGAGTCTTTTGCTTTTTTAAGTTCAAGAATTCATCAGAGGTTAGACGAGGATTTACCTGAGTTAATGGAGGCATTGCTTAGGAATCTTGCTCCCCAATTTTTGTACCACTACCCTTCATCATGTATTGTTTCATTTGAGCCAGATAAGAATTCCAGTGGAATAACATCCATGTATGAAGTTCCGGTTGGTACTTCGATATATTTTAAGCATAAATCTAAAACTACCTGCCAGTTTCGGACGGTATATCCTCTGACAATAGTCCCGGCAACAGTTAATGAAGCAAAAATTTACTATGATAATTTATCTTCCTTATGGAGAATTGAATTAAACTTAAAGGTTTTTGACGGGGCTAAATTTTCTCTCGATTTTGTCAGGTTTTATCTGAATGGTCCGTCAACGGTTACGGGCATAATATATACATTACTCTGTGATGAAGTTGATAATATTATTTTACAGAAAAATAATGATGTATTATACGGTGTCAAAACTAATGTGTTCGGTGCCGGGTTTAATGAGGGGGAAGTAACATTACCACGAACAGGAAATGTTTCGTACATACATAATCTTACGCTGGACTATTTTTCATTTGCTGAAAGATTCAACTTTATTGATATAAAATTTGACTCTGAAATTGAGTTATGCTCGGGGGATTCTGTTAGGATTCACATAACATTGAAAAATAGTGCTGGAAAGTATGAAATAGATAAAATAGAGAAAAATGTTTCCGAAGAACTATTTAGAGTAAACTGCTCTCCCGTTGTTAATCTCTTCGAAAAAAAATCAGAACCGTTACGATTATCGGACGGTCAGGATGAGTATCAGGTTAATGCGGATTTATATTCCCGTGATGAAATTTTAATTTGGGATATAAATAAAGTAATATTGCACAGATATGAAAATGATTTAGTCAGACAGATTCCATTAAAAAATTTATTTGGACTTGAACATTCTTTCATTCAACAATCATTAAATATATTTTGGCACAGTTCATATTACCGCATGCCTTCTGAAAGAAGTAACTATGAAGAAAATGTATATATTCGTCTGAGTGATGATGGTGGAGTTCAGGCACGTATTATGAATGGGGATGTCCTTTCAATTGATGTGATGTGTACGAATGGTAATATTCCATCATCAATGAATATTGGTGCTCCTGATGGTGATTTTGATTGTGATATCGATATTGCTAATCTGAGAATAACAGCACTAAACCGTCCATCAAGAATGTTGCCTGCTATGGCCTTAAAAGGCATGAACTGGAGAATTATTTCTCAGTTATCTCTTAATTTTGTTTTGCTCAGTGGTACTGATGGAGCAATGAAACTGAGAGAAATGCTGTCAATATATAATTATAATAACAATCGCTCAATATCAATTTATATTGAATGGATTAAAGAACTACAAATCACACCAGTTTCATCCCGTTTATCTGGTATATATCCGCCTGTATCCGCTCGTGGAATTGATATTAAAGTTATTCTTTCAAAGGATGCATATATGCACCCTGAATGTTTCCTGTTTTGTTCTTTTCTTGATCACTTTCTTGGACTCCATGCTCCTGTAAATAGCTTTACTCGTATGATTACAGTATTTGAGCATGATGAGAACACTCGTCGCATATGGCCGATGAGAGCAGGGAAATTAACATGGCTTTGATTAATAACAGAAGTAAATTCAGTTTTTTCAATAAAGTTCGTGTGTTATTGAAAAAATTTCTAAAGCCAGATGAAAGTATTGATGATGTTATTGATGAACATTTCAGATTTACATCCAGTCTGTCTTTAGATTCACCTGATGGCCAGATAGAGAATCTGTATCATGATGAGAAGGATGGAAAGTATCATCTCTCATTATTCCATAATGGATTGACCGGAGCTGCAGGGGTTCTTCCTGTAGCATATACAGAATGGCTGATTGAAAGAAAATTACGTTATAACGATGATGCTCCTAAAGCGTTTATGAATATGTTTGATCACAGGATGTATTGCCTTTCCTATCTAGCATGGCAAAAAATGCATCTGTCAGGAGATGAAAATAGAAGAGATAATAATGTACTTAACAATATACTTTTATCTTTAGGCGGAGTCACTCCTCAGACAATTAGTATGACAGGCTTGGCATATACTGCATTCTATGCTCAATCTGTTAGAACTCTGTCCGGACTTGAACAGTTACTCTCATCAATATATCAAATCCGAGTGTCCATTAATCCTTTTCGTGGTACTTTTGAAAATACAGACCCCAATGAACAGGGTATTTTGGGGAATTGCCAGTACACTCTGGGTGAAGGTCCTGTTATCGGGAATGTTCGTTGGGTGGTTGATTCACATTTTGATGTTGTATTGGGCCCCATAGACTATAAAAAAGCAATGGAATTTATGCCCGGACGGGATTTTAACTATTTTATTAGTCAGCAAATAAAATCATATGTAGGTGATGCGCTTAAGTTTAAAATATATGTAATGGTTTGTTCCAGTAATGATGATAATCAAATGAATATAAACAATAAACTTGGATTTAATATTTCAATAGGTTCTGGAGTAAAAAACCATAAAGAACGGTGCTTTTGTATATTATGGTGAATATATTATGGATAAAGTTATATCTGTAGATGACGATTATTATAAATTCCAGAACAAACATTTTATTAGGTTGTATGGTTGTAATGTATCCTTATATCCACTTGAAATTAAGGGTAATGAGTCACTATCTGACATCTATAGCTATGAAATAAAATGTTTAAGTAAAGCTGACTGTAAGTCTCTGGAGCTGTTACACGGTATGCATATGTGTTGTGAGATAGGAGAACAATGCAATCCGTTACCTTCACGATTCATTCATGGTGTGGTCACAAAAGTAATATATAATTATGATAGCAGCATGAAGCATACATGTATTATCATATTACAGCCAGAAATTGCCAAGTTAGAAACTAGTAAAAGAACAAGGATATGGTCAAATATAACACCATCTGATATTGTAACCACAATTTTAAAAGACAGTTTGTTTAATCCGCCACACATCATATTATATAAAGAACAGAGTTTGATAGAGTAT
Organism: Escherichia sp. KS167_9B; assembly: GCF_030295215.1. NCBI lineage: Bacteria > Pseudomonadati > Pseudomonadota > Gammaproteobacteria > Enterobacterales > Enterobacteriaceae > Escherichia > Escherichia sp. KS167_9B. The sequence goes on along the minus strand of NZ_AP025755.1, from coordinate 25,309 downwards.
AAGATTCAGTACCAGGAGTCTGATCTGGATTTTATTAACAGGGTTTTGTCTGATGCTGGAATTTACTACTTCTTTGTTCATAAGAAAGACAAACATATTATGACATTAGCAGATGATCCAGCATCTCATCCTAAGGCATCCTATGATAAACTGGAGCTCTTACCTGGTGAAAATCTTAGGGAGTCGCATCAGGGATACATCACTGAATGGTCTGTCACAGAAAATCTTAAATGCCCTGCTGTGATATTTTCAGGTTATAATGAGAGTAATGTTAATGAAATCACTATAAAATCAGAAAGTAAAGTGAATGATGTTAAATCCAGCAATGTGATTTATGAATGTATTATTCCTGAGAAAAAACGTGAGTTGATACAAAAACGTGCCGCAACTATGATGGCATCATGTGATGGTGAAATTAAAACTTGGTCTGGAAAAACAAATTCATGGTGGTTGTCATGTGGTGAACGTTTTTGTTTGGATAAAAATTATTACAGAATTACTTCATTATATCTTAATGCATTAAACAATGATGCTGAGGATACTGGATATTGTAATTGTGAATTTCGTGCTTCGGATAATAAAAATTCGCTTAGTTTTAAAGGAGAATTAAATTCCCCGGTTATTCCAGGTGTCTTACTTGCCAGAGTGGTTGGTCCTAGCTCTGAAGAATATTATACAGATAAATTCGGGCGTGTAAAAATTAGATTTCTCTGGGGGGAAATGTCCACGTCAGGTACAGAGGAAAGCTCCTGTTGGGTCCGTGTATCTCAGGCATGGTCCGGGGATGGTTTCGGTAGTCAGTTTATTCCTCGTATTGGCAGTGAGGTTCTGGTTAGTTTTATACAGGGTAATCCTGACTATCCAATTGTTGTTGGAACAGTGTATAATGGTCAGAATAAACCGCCTTTTTCTCTGCCTGAGAATAATTGTAAGTCTGGATTTGTTACTCGTAGTGTTAAGAATGGAAAAAAGGGAGAGGGTCATCAACTTGTTTTTGATGATAAAGAAAATGAGGAAAAAACCGTATTAACTTCTTCTGGTGATTACCACCTGACAGTAAAGAAGGATATGATCAGCAATATTAATAACTCAATGTCATTAACGGTTGCAAAAGGTCGTAATTCTGAAATAAAAAAAGGGAATGATAAGCTTATTCTTAAAGAAGGCAACTTGCATAATGATGTGCATGGAAATATTGATATAAAGGTGTCAGATGGAGATTATAGCCTTAATGTGACTGGGGGCGGTGGTAGTTTTATTACTGATGAAAATCTTATATTTGAATCAACCCAATCAATAAAAATAAAAGTGGGGGCAAATGAGATAACTATATCCACATCAGGGATAAGTATAAAAGCCGCAAAAATTACCGTTGAAGGGCAAGCGTCTGCAGAGGTTAAAGCAGCCACACTTAAACTTGAAGGTCAAGCTATTTCTGAAGTAAAAGGCACTATGTTGACGCTTCAGGGATCTGCAATAACGCAGATAAAAGGAGGAATAGTGAATATTGGATAAAGGATTTCATATGACAGATTCTAAAAACAACTCTGCTCTGGAATTTAATAAGATTGTTGAGCAAATGCTGCTAAAAGGAAAATGGCAGGATGCACTTAATTTCTGGATAGAGAATACAGATTCGTTAACATTAATTAAATGGCTGGCGCAATTTATCTCTCAGTCATCTTCTGAAGAAGACTCAGTGCTTTTACAATCCATTGTAAAATGGAAGGAAGGAGATGAAGAACAACGGTGGGAAATATTTAAAAACGCCGAGTCTGCAGGATTTTCTACTCAGTCAGGAGCCCTGGGGTTATCGTTATTTATATCACAAGGAAGTTTGAGTCCGACTTCATATCCACCAGTCCATGCACCGTCATGTTCAGAAAAAAAAATTATTTATGGAATATTAATGAATCAATCGTGTAAATGTTATGATACACCTGTCGAAGGGATTGTTTTTCTTTTTCAGCATTGGTGTAATAGTTAATCTTGGGAGTTGTATATGCCTCAGCCAGCAGCAAGAGTTACTGATATGCATGTATGTCCTATGATGACGCCTGGTTTACCACCTGTTCCCCATGTCGGTGGACCTCTGTTGCCGCCAGGCTCTCCGTCTGTACTCATTGGTGGATTACCTGCAGCTACATTGGGGACTCAGGCACTTTGTACCGGACCAGTGGATGCCGTTATTATGGGAAGTTTTAAAGTTTTTATATGCGGCAAACCGGCAGCACGAATGGGTGATATCTGTGCTCATGGGGGGACAATTGTCAGCGGATGTCCTCAGGTATTAATGGGATAAATAATGAATAAGTTTGAGACGGATACATTACTGCTTCCTGTTATAGGAGAATCGCCGGCAGGTGATGATATTGAGTATGATCCTGTGTATAGCGAAATACGGGCAGCAAGGCAAAATGATCCTGACTACATGTCCCAGGGAGAATGGGCTGTCAGTGAACCTCGTAGGGCTGACTGGAGAAAAGTAAGAAAATTATGTGAGGTTACTTTACGCAATAAGAGTAAAGATCTACAGATTAGTTGTTGGTATGTGGAGTCCTTGACGCATTTGTATGCTCTGGAAGGGATGAGTTGCGGACTGGAATATCTTGCTAAATTTATTTCTCAGTACTGGACTATATGCTGGCCATCCCAGGAAGAAGGGCAGGAAATTCGTTACAGTAAACTAGTTCGTCTTGATATTGATTTGTCAGAGTATTTGAAAGCATATCCTCTTCTTGATGATAAAGAAATTACTCTGTCTAAATGGTATAAGGCGCTGTCGTTTGAGCATAGTGCGAGCTTATTAGAAGATGGAAAGGAAAAATTAATAGAAAGAGAAGGTGATCACTCTGTTGAATCGTTCAAAAAATCTGTAGGTAAATATAATGCACGCAAGATTAGTGAGCAACTTCTTAAATTTTCTGATTTACCTGACAAAATTGATGAGATTGAATCTTTTTACTTTTTTCATACTCATGAAGATATACATAATATTTTCGCTAAAACCAGACATGCCATTAGTGAAATAATCGATTTATTGAGCCGTTTTTTACCACAAGAAGTACAAGATAACAAATCAGCAGCACAATTTTCAGTTGAACTAGAGAATATGGAGACAAAGAAAGTGTTTCCGGAGGAAGAAAAGGAATTTGATACTGCATTAACAAACTCAATAGATAAAGAGATGTCAAGGGAGAAAGCTATAGAACAACTAAAAAAAATATCTGTTTTTTTCAGGCAATCTGAACCCACTAGTCCTGTACCTTATCTTCTTGAAAGAGCAGTACGTTGGTCAACAATGACTATGTCAGAATGGCTTGAGGAACTACTTAAAGATAATGAATCTATGGAACAAATAAATCGTATTTTAAAAGGGTAAAAAATTAATGACTAGTAAGTATCTGTTACTAATAGCTATAGCATTACCTTTTTTTATTAGTTCTTGCTCTGATAAGTATTCTGAGCAGGATAAAATGCAGGTTATTAATAATGTTGATACTCCATTTGGTGCAGGCTTGATTACTTTTCAGATATCACCCGATACACAATTAAACTCACTTAACGATATATCCAATAGCTGTACTTTATTATTCTTACAGTCCTCAGGTAAAAAAACATTACAGGACTTAATGAATAATCCAGTGTTAATTAAACAGTTTTTCAGTGGGGCTGGTAAAATTGATGGTATTCTTAAAGTTGATAAATATGTGGCAATGCCAGGTCAGGAGACAACACTACATATAGATCGGAGTGAAGGTGCTAAATATGTAGGTATTATTGCCGGATACTATCCCTTTCCTGGAAAACAGCATATGGTGCTTTTAGATATCCCTGTTAATGTTATTGAGGATGGGTGGTGGAACAAATCATTACATGCGTCACTATCTCCTCTTTTTAAAAAGATATCTATGGGTAAAGAAAGTATCAGTATAAAATAATTGTACAGGTATTACTGCATGCAAGAAGAAGAGCAACTTATTTATTGGTATTCAGGCCTTTATTTACAACCTCAGCATTTTCAGTCAATTGATTTGCATCATAGTTTCATGCTTGCCAGAAACAGGCAGTTATCACAACCCTATTATCAGGGGTACTATGAATGTCATATAAATGATAATCTTCTGAAAGAAGATACAATCAGGATTGAAAAAATAAAGGCTGTGTTACCTTCTGGGTATTATATCGAGTACCCTGGTAACTGTATTGTGCAGGATAAGTGCCTGATAAATCTTAGAGGCACAGATACTGGATCTGTTAATTTGTGGCTTGCTCTTAAGCGATTTAATTCCGGTTATAAAAATGTATCCAGTGTTAATGATAAACGAGGCTTAGCCAGATGGGTAAGCCCAAATGATGAAAGCAACATGCGTAATGTTTATCATGATAGTCAGGATGTAGGTATCACAAGAATAAAATATGATATTCAGATAATTACAGATGAAGAAAAAGAGAATACCACAGACTTTGAATACTTACCTCTAGCCAGGGTTATTCATAGCAATAATATATTGTGTATTGATGATGAGTATTCATTTCCAGCTATGAGGTTATCAGCTAATCATATACTTAGAGGTAAAGTTGCAGAAATTAAATATATCCTTGATTTCTACAAAAATAAACTTGAAGAATATAGATATACAGAACGAAAAGTGTCCGATAGACATTTTTATAATTTTTTTATTCTATGTGCTATTAATAGAGCTTTATCACTTCTTTCATCATTTATGAATGAAGATGCAACTCATCCTTGGTTATATTATATGGCATTATGTCAGTTTACAGGGGAAATATCTACCTTTCAGAGAATGGTGGCTACAGATGCTAGAGTTGTTGATTTGTCATACAATCACTATGATCAAATTTCGTGTTTCAGTAATCTGCAGTATTATATTAAGGTAATGCTGGAGAATTTATGCAGAGATAAAATTGTTAGTTTTGATTTCAAACAGTTAAAAACAGATACATTAGTCTGCGATTTTGATGGCTATACACCTAAAAATAATGTTGATTACTATATTAAGTTAACTTCAGATACCTTCAAAAATAATAATTTAGTTGCATTGTCAGAGATTAGGATTGCTCCATCTGAACATTTAGAACTGATAATTCAGCATGCTCTTCCTGGGATTGATTTTACAGTGATGGATGTCGTTACATCTGATTTACAGGTTAGAGAAAATATAATTTGGTTGCAGATAGATAAACACTCGGAATTATGGTTATTAGCTCAGGATAAAAAAAAGGTTGCATTTTATTGGTCATGTACTCCTGAAGATTTACTTGTAGAGTTAGTATTATTGCAGAAATAAAACATACAATAACTAGATTTGAACAGGTTTTTTATCAGAGGTAACTGCTGCCTATATGTAAAACACATCAGAAAAAACATCTATTATTCAACAGACTGTATTCTTTGAATGATAGTGTTTTGTGCATGGTATTCAATCCGGTTTGTTGTTCAAGTGGAAGACACAAGGGCAGGAAAGTAATCTCACATCTATTGCCCGATTATTAACGGGACGTCGCAATAAAGCCAATTTATCTGCTTTAGTGTTTACTAGGCATTGAGCTTCAAGGAAGTGATGGAGTATGTGAGAAATTTTATATACTGGCCCCCTGAATATCCAGACAACCATTATCACTTAAATTAAGTGATAGTCTTAATACTAGTTTTTAAACTAGTCATTGGAGAATGTAATGAACGCATCTCAACTATTTGAGTATGAAGCCGGGGTTGGCAGGAAAAGTGTGGAGCCTCGCAGATTCCCGGCATCATAGTGCCCAATACGGGATGCATAAAGCTCCCTCAGACTGGAGACTCCACAAATGAAATATACACCGGTTGGCGTTGATATCGCAAAACATGTCATTCAGGTTCACTTCATCAATGAGCACACAGGGGAAGTGGTGGATAAGCCGGTTCGTCGTCAGGATTTTCTGGCGTATTTCAGTAACCGCGAACCCTGCCTGATTGGCATGGAAGCTTGTGGAGGCCCCAGTACTGGGCGCGTGAATTAACAAAGCAGGGACACAAAGTCCGGTTGTTGCAGGCTCGCTTCGTTAAAGCATTCGTCATGGGCAATAAGAATGACGTGATGGATGCACGGGCTATCTGGATGGCGGTACAGCAGCCAGGTAAAGAAATCGCCGTCAAAACAGAAGAACAGCAGTCAGTTCTTGTTCTGCACTGGATCCGCAGACAACTGGTGAAGTTCCGGACCGCACAAATTAATGCCCTGCACGGGACGTTACTGGAGTTTGGTGAAACCATCCACAAAGGTCGGGCAGAGATGGAACGGGAGTTCCCTGAAGCACTGGAGCGGATGAAAGAGAGACTGCCACCGTATCTCATTATGGTGCTGGAAGACCAGTACAACAGACTGAGTGAGCTGGACTCACTGATAGATGATATCGAAAAACAGCTTACCAGTGTGGCGAGGCAGAATGAGACCTGTAGACGGTTGCTGGATATTCCTGGCGTTGGGCCACTTATTGCAACGGCAGCGTAGGCCATCATGGGGAAAGCATCTGTGTTTAAATCAGGGCGAGAGTTCGCGGCTTATGTTGGTCTGGTGCCCAGACAGACTGGCTCAGGAGGAAAAATCCGCCTGCTGGGAATAAGCAAACGTGGTGATAAATATCCGCGAACCCTGTTTATTCATGGTGCAAGGGCGGCAGCATTACTGACCAAAGAACCTGGGCTGTGGATAACCGAACTGAAAAAACGTCGTCCGGCCAGCGTGGCAATCGTCGCAATGGCAAACAAGCTGGCGCGAACGGTGTGGGCAATAGCCGCTCACGGACGTAAATACGACAAAAATCATGTCAGTATCAGGCCTTAATAATCGCTGATACCGATAAACATAAACTCTTTACAAAAGGGTGAATGCTGAAAGGTTGCGTGGGCAGCCGTAGTGATGACAACGACAGGTAAGACCGGGACTCGCTAAACCTGAATCTGTTCTAGAGATTAAAGCTCGCTGGGAGAATAAGACGCGAGTCAGCGTATTACATAGGGGCCCGCAGCTTCACGGCTGCAACAAAGATACTGTTACGGTGCAGGATGCTATGTTCTGTGGTGTGAAAATGCTTTGGTGTTAACGGTGCTCTCATCCAGCGCAGAAGATAAAATACTAGAAAGCTTCGTGGACAATGATGAAGGAAAACATCGTGTTTATTCCAGAATCATATGTAAGAACAGCATTGCTCACTCTACAGTGGTTATCGAACATTAATAAGAACCATCTGCATAGTGCGCCAGGATCGCTCACTGACGCATATCTGCGTCAGTGAGAAAATTATCAATTCCAGTTTATCATTTCCGGGTACAAAACATGTTATATGAATGTATTATGTTATGGAGGTACTGGTGAAGATCGTTGAATGCTATATGCCAGTATTTAAACTTATATCATCTGTTAAAGTCTATCCTGAAAAATATGTTGATTACGACAGTACTAGAAATTATATAATTGATACTGTTGAAGACGTCGTTCGCAATAGTGAAAAAATATCGTTAAGTGACAGCGAACTTGATGCGGCATTTTATTCAATAGTCGTTATGATTGATGAGGTAATATTGTGCTCTAAACTTTCTTACAGAAAAGAATGGCGTGATAATCTTTTGCAAGTTAAATATTTCGGACACTCCACAGGAGGTGTCGAATTTTTTAATCTGCTTAATAAAGTCATCGAGTCTGAAAGCCGGGTTGGATGGGTTTTTCTTTTATGCCTATTACTTGGATTCAGAGGTCAATATTCAGTAAGCAAAAACGATGAAATTAATAATTATATATCAAGACTAAAACAACAATGCGGGGTAAATATCTATTCTAAAGGAAAAAACAATATTGCATTTAAACAAAAAAAGAGAAAATCATCATGGTTTAATTTTTATTTGTCATTTGCATGTATTATTGTTATTTATTTTGTGTTGTTGTTGGTGATATATATGAGATAACTACTTATGCTAAAGAAAATATTTCCATTATTTCTCTGGTTTTTTGTTTCTGTTTTCTCTTTGTCTATTTTATATGTGATTGGTGTGTTAAGAAACTGGACAGATACTACAACAGTACTGTACTGGATTTTTGTAATTCTGGTCACTCTTTCACTAAAATTACTTGTGGATTGTATACGTAATTACTTTTTGGCAGGAAAATACAGACACTTTATAATGTTGTTTTTTCGTAAAAAACGAACATTAATGCTTGATTCTTATTTTAGTAAAGGGTTAAAAATCATAAGAAAAAAAGGAAGAGGGAAAGTCCCTTGGTTTTTACTTACAGGAATTTCAGAAAAAGGCAATTCCTTGATTAATGATATTAATCTTCCAGTCTTTCACTGTAAGGGGTTAAATAGTATTTCCCAAAAATTTAGAACTATTCGTTGGTGGTTTTTCAGAGATTTAAGTGTACTGGAACTGTCAGGTAAGATATATGATAGCCCAGGGTTACTAAGTTCTGTTATAAGTTTTTTATCATCACGAAAATGTAAAAAACAACCACCTCATGGATTTGTTCTTATCATTCCTGTTGATAAGTTACTTGAACATGATCATACATATATAAAAATATTATCTCAAAAAACAAGGAGCGTTATAGAGCAACTGTCTTCACACTTACATCATAATATTCCTGTCTTTCTTGCCATAAGCGGATGTGAGCACATTGATGGATATTCAGCACTAGCGCAAAAAATTCATCAGAAAAATAGCAAGATGCATCAAGTCTTTTTGGTAATAAATGAATTAGAAAAAAATACATCAGAATATGACTCATCATATATATTATCATCATTGAGAATAAATATCATGGAGTCAATATTCAATGTACTTGATGACACAATAAGCGATCAGAAAAAAAACGAGATCCTGCAGTTTTCAGATAAATTGAATGATATAAAACAATCACTGGATGTCTTTATTTCCACATTCTGTATAGATAATATGTTTTTTTCTCAGGCAAAGATCTCAGGGCTCTGGTTATATGGTGAATTCGAGTCTAGTAATAATAAGAACTGTAGTTTTTATGATATTTTGATTTCTGAAATATTACCACAAATACATAATTCAGAAGTTATTCATGTTAAAAAACGGAGAGTAAAAAACTTATTTGAATCAGCTATAGTAATGACTGCACTGTGTTTTCTTGGATATAGTGCATATTGTTCATATAATGTATATTATATAAGACCTGATTCGGTTGATACCAGACATACATTCCTGATAGAGCAAATATCAAAATATGAAGATAAAGTTAAGTCTAATATACTGTATTTTCCTTTTAAACCTGCATTGTATGATAAATATCTATTTTTCATAGAGTCTTTGCATGAAAATACAAAATTTGAACGTAGCTCGATCTCATGGCGTGTTGCAGAATATAAAAGAATGTTTATGGAGGCTTCACCATCAGATAAACGAGATTTGATTCTGTCTCTTTCCTCATCACTTATCAGTTGGGATAAAATGGTTCGAAATGAATCACTGCGTGACTTAACGAAGTATCCGGGTATTCATGAATTACTAAAAATAACCAGACCTCATGAGAAAATTTCATCAATAGCTTCGCTTGCTATAGAAAGAAATGAGATACAAAAAGATAATGGAAATAAAAATATTAATGCATTCAGAAACCTCTTAACAGAGTTGATTAAAAGTGATCCATCTTTTTCATGGTTTGTTTCTGAGTATGTTGATATTCCTGCAGTGAAAATTACTGATTTTTGGGAGGATGAGAACCCTTCTGTCTATCTTTCTGGTATATGGACACAGCAGGGACAGAATAAACTTCATCAGTGGTATACGCATATAAAAGAAGCATATGGTAGCGATAACGTTCCGAATGAGTTTTCATCTTTTGTACAGTACTTGGATGAAAGTCGTCAGGAATATTTCAGCCACTTTATAATGGCTATCGCAAGAGAGCGTAATGATTCACATTCAGGCTTAATGAGTCCGCTGCAACTGACTAATATTATATATAATCGTTCATCTGAACATAAATTTTTTCAGTTTATAGATGATGAATTACGTAATATACCAGCAAGTTCGGCACAGGACTGGCTTTCTGATTTTAGACTGCTTTACCGTTTATTTTCACTTAAAGCAGATAATGGAATGAAGCGTCAAATAAAACAACTTGATCTTATGTTACGTATATATCTAATTTCTATTTTTAATAACAGTAAAATGTACAAGACACCAGAGCATGTTACTGCATGGAGGTATTGGCAGAATGCTTTACGTAATGCTATAAACTCAGTGTTACATACATCATCAACTGTTGAGTTTACCAGGCATGTTATGCATTCAGATCCAAAAAATAAGTTGGTAATATTATTTGATGAGTTTGAAAAGGTCCGTTCTGTTATTAATGGTAATAATACAGAACCAGTAATTGATTCTGTATGGGATATTTATGAAAGGCAAATTTTTCAACTTCTCGACCATGCTGTTACTTATACAAGTTGTTGGGTAGATGAACAATGGAAGACATCTGTTCTAAGCCGATTAAATACAGGCGAACATAATTTCAGTCATATTGAAATGCAAGGGAAAATATATAAAAGTATTATTGGTTTTTTAAATGGTCCAGCTAACGGTATTTTAGCACTTGATCATGAAAGTATCAGATTGTTATCTTTTAAAGACAGAAGTATATCTTTTTCTCCTTCGTTCATTAGTTTTCTCAATGACATTATTTCTCCAGATGATTTAATTGACGTTCAGTTCAGAAATAAAACGCAAAATAAAGATGAGCTAATAAATATCAAAGAACAATTAGATATACTTAATCAGACCTTACAAAAGGTTGAATCACAGCCTTACAAAGTTACGATAAGTAGTGCACCTGCGACAATTGCAGGTAATATAGGCGTTAAACCAACAGGTACCAGTCTGAGTCTTAAGTGCAAAACAGGAAATAGTAATATACGAAGTATGAATTTTGCCGATTTAGATATTTTTACTTGGTATCCTGGGAGTTGTAACTCTGTAAGTATTGATATTTCTTTTCCAGATTTTTCTACTACCTATAAATTTACAGGTGAAACAGCCTGGATTGATTTTATCAATAGGTTTTCTGATGGCGAAGATGAGTTAATGACGGAAAATTTTCCTCCAGAATCAAGAAGTCTTCTTGAATCAATGGGTATAAAAGGAATTCTCGTCCGTTACAAACTGAGTGATGTAAGCGATTTAAGTCAGGCATATATTGAATGGGAACAGTTAAAACGGGAAAAGGATAAGCTTGAAAGTTTACAAATGAACCTGAGTAATAAACTGCTTACCACACATAGCTGGGATAAAAGAGGTTGGATTTCTAGGTTGCCTGGCAATATAACAAAATGTCCAGCAGAACAGGAGTAATTAATGAGTATCTATCTCAAATCAATTATTAATAAATTAACACCAGAAAGTAGACGTGCTCTGGATTCTGCTATTAATTATGCAATGTCAAGATCACACAATGAAGTTGATTGTTTACATTTTCTGTGGAAGTTATTAGAGGAACATAAGAATATTGCTGAGACTCTTAATGAGTTATCTTTATTTAATCCTGACAGAATTCTGAAAGCTATTGAAAGTGAACTTATCCGTATTAATACTTGTCAACAATCAGCACCTGTATTTTCTGAATCGATGCAGATTCTGCTGGAAAAAGCATGGATACATGCCAGTACTAAATGGCAATGCAATCACATTGATATACCTGTTTTTTTTACTACGCTGATTAATATCAGAGATTCAATATTACCTTACAATGTATCTGAGGCATTATGTTGTGATGTCGATGCAGCAGAGAAGGTACTTATATCTTTTTCCTGTAAAGAGGACAGTTCTACTTCTCATAGTTCTATAGATAACTCTTCACATGAGTATATTAGTAAATATACTGAAAATTTCACCCTGCTTGCAGAAACAGGGAAATTGGATCCTGTTTCTGGTAGAGAGAAGGAAATCAGACAACTTATCGATATCTTGCTTCGTCGCAGGCAGAATAACCCTATACTGACTGGTGATCCGGGAGTTGGGAAAAGTAGCATAGTAGAAGGTTTAGCACTGCAAATTTCATCTGGCCGCGTTCCTGATGCACTGAAGAATGTTAATATTCTTGCGCTTGATATGGGAGCTTTACTTGCGGGGGCTAGTGTAAGAGGGGAATTTGAAAATCGCTTAAAATTGCTGTTAACCGAACTTAATTCTTTATCTGGTACAGCTATTTTGTTTATTGATGAAGCTCATTCTCTTATTGGCGCAGGAGGAGTTCCTGGGCAAACTGATGCAGCAAATTTACTTAAGCCTGCTCTTGCCCGTGGGGAATTGCGTATTATCGCAGCAACGACATGGGGAGAATATAAAAAGTATTTTGAAAAAGACGGCGCATTAGCCCGGCGTTTTCAGATCGTAAAAGTAACTGAACCGAATAAGGATGTCACTGCCGGGATGCTACGTTCACTTTTACCGATGATGGAAAAGCACCATAATGTCTCTATCAGGGAAGAAGCCATAACTGCAACGGTACATTTATCAGACCGTTATCTGCATGGACGTCGTCAGCCAGATAAATCTGTAAGTCTGTTAGATACAGCCTGCTCACGGGTTGCCGTATCTCAGTCCACACGACCAGATGCCATTCAGGATATTGAAGCTAAATTAGAAAGACTCCAGGGAGAACTTGCACTGCTGGAACAGGAAAAATCAAATGTACTGCGTCAGAAATTTCTTGTAAATAAAATTACTCAACTAGAGAAGAGTCTTGAGCAATTTAAATTAGCATGGCTTTATCAAAGTGAACTGGTTGCTAAGATACAAAGTACAGATGATACTTTATCACAGAATATGTACAGAAAAGAACTGGAAAGTGCGTACAAGAAAGACAGCCCAATGGTTTTTGAGTGTGTGGATAAAAACTGTGTTGCTGATGTTGTATCAGGATGGACAGGAATTCCACTGGGACTATGTCTTGATAGTGAACAACAAAAAACCTCCACTCTGTTAAGATGTCTGGAGCAACGAGTTTTGGGTCAACGATATGCTATGTCTGCTATAGCATCACAAATACTTATTTGCCGGGCGGATCTTAAAGATCCGGTAAAACCTGATGGGGTATTTTTACTGGCTGGACCTTCTGGTACCGGTAAAACCGAGACTGCCAGGGCACTGGCCGAGTTTGTTTATGGAGATGAAAATAAACTGATCACTATTAATATGACAGAATTTCAGGAAGCTCACACTGTTTCTACTCTGAAGGGAGCTCCTCCAGGATATGTTGGTTTTGGTCAGGGGGGAACTCTTACCGAAAGAGTCAGTCATAATCCATATAGCGTTATTCTTCTTGATGAAATTGAAAAAGCACATCCGGATGTTTTGGAGTTTTTTTTTCAAATATTCGATTTGGGAATTATCGAGGATTCTGAAGGTAAGATGGTGTCTTTCAGAGATTGCCTTATAATTATGACATCAAATCTTGCTAGTGACAAAATTACAAGCCTCTGGAATGAGGATGAGTTTAATAAAGAAAAAATAAAAGAAGTTATTCTCCCTTTCTTTAATGAGCATTTTGGAGCAGCATTTATGGGAAGAACTAACTTAGTGCCTTTTTCTCCCTTACATACCAAAACACTTAAAAATATAGCGATCATCAAAATTGATAATATTTGTAAACGTTTTGAGCGGGCATCAGATCAGATGTATAAAATAGATTACAGTGATTCTCTTATTGACTGGATTATACAAAATTGTCAATGCGATAAGTTTGGCGCGAGGGATATCGATACAGTACTTAATACATCTGTTCTTCCTGTGCTTGCCAGATGTTTAATTGATTCTAAAGATAAGAAAGCAACAAAAAAAATAAGAATATCAGTAAGAAAGGATAATGTTATATTACGAAATGTTTAATTTACTATGTAATATATGGATTCCGCCTGTACGGAAGGCCGTAAGAGTAAAAATATAGAAGCAATTGCTGGCTCTCATATGGCGGTGACTAGCACTGTTATTCAACCGTGGTGGCTGAAGAACGACTAAGAGGTGAAAATCTTCTGCACTCCAGGTAATGGGAAGTGTTAGTGGAAGGAAAAGGGAGTCATTGCGAGGTTAAATATTAAGGAAGCTGGATGAAAAATGCTGTCCTGATAGTGTCAGTGCCAGTTATTCGCTCATGTTAATCAGCTACTGGAGCAGTGGATGGCTGAGGTTGCCGACAAGCCTGAACTTCGCCAGTTCAGGCTGATAGCGGAACAATACTTCACGCAGAAGTAGAGGCATCTTCATGCCATTACCAGATACTGGCTTCTATACAAGCTACTTCGATATCCATCATGTCTCCTGGGATGGATATATCGAGGTTGGCGGAAACCGTTACAGCGTGCCAGAAAGCCTGTGTGGTCAGCTAGTTTCAGTAGGGATCTATTTGGATGAATGAACTGCGCATCTACAGTAATGATTAGCAGGTGGAATCGCACCGACTCTGTTCAACTGCATCCGACTAGCAGACGGTGCCGGAGCATCACGCCCCGCTCTGGCAGCAGGTCTGTCAGGGGGGGATCCGTATAGTTCTGGAAAGTTAGTGTGAATATAGTTCACAATGGGCAACAATTTGTTCTATGCTCCAAAGATTTGCTGTACGCCGGAGACTCTGCGTGTCTGGATACACCAGCATGAGTGGGATACTGGGGACTGTGATGGTGGCTGAATGTCAGCGTCTGAAAGTGCCGGAACGTGAAAATTGTGAAGTGCGCCGCAGTAACGATATGGTCGGACCGGTATGAAGTGAACTGCATATTGCTCCGTCAACGATTACCACTGTCAGCAACAGCGACATTATCCTGATAAATGCAGTGCCCGTGCACAGTGCGATGACAGGCTGAAAAGGAGATACAGCACGTATACAATGAAAATCACCAGGAGTACGGTGTGCGTAAAAAGTCTGGACTGAAAGGTATCAGAGGGGGGCCAGATGTCCAGTGGTGCGTCTCATCATCCATGGAAACAACATTAGTGGTGGATGCACAGGAGCAGGCGTTGTGACCCGTCAACCCTCCGGCACAGTCCATTATAATGATAAGGGTTCTCTGTATGTATCGCTGGCCTACACGCGGCGGCTTAAGGAAGCCGGATTACTGGCATCAACAGGGAGTACAGGCGACTCGTATGACAACGCGATGGCTGAGAGCATCAATGGTCTTTACAAAGCGGAGGTAATACACCGTAAGAGCTGGAAACACCGTGCAGAAGTGGAACTGGCCACACTCACGTGGGTGGACTGGTATAACAATCGACGATTGCTGGGAAGGCTGGGCCATACTCCTCCGGCAGAAGCAGAAAAAGCTTATTATGCTTCCATCGGAAATGATGAGCTGGCAGCCTGAGTTCACAGATAAAACACTCTCCAGGAAACCCGGGGCGGTTCATTCTGAACGCATCGGTGTTTGTTCAGCAGAGTATCAGGCGCTGCTGAAGCGGCATAATCTGTGTGGCAGTATGAGCACAAAGGGCTGCTGCTACGATAATGCCTGCGTGGAGATATTCTTCTTTCTTTGAAAGTAGAATATCTCCACAGAGAATACTTTATCAGCCGGGAAATAATGTGGGAAACTGTATTCAATTATATCGAATGTGATCACAATTGGTGGCGACGGCACAGTTGGTGTAGCGATCTCAGTTTGGGATAATTTGAAAATCAGAACCTAGATTAGGCCCGTGTCAATATTATTTTGGTTGATTAAAGATAGTTTCTTTACTATAAAGTAGTGGTTATTATTATGCGACTACTACATATTGTAAAACAGCAGTAAGCAGCTTTTACTGACAGGGGATAACTGAAATGTATCATGAACATGACTAAGGATTCCTACATTAGAGCATGCGAAACTAAATGAGATAAAAAGATTACATTAAAATAATAATAATACAAGTGTTTTCTTTATTGAAGTAACAGGCATAAGTAGGTCAGAACAATGGATTAAGAAAATGGATAAAAACTTTATATTAAATCTTTCTATAAACACTACTAATCCTAAAAATAATAAAGAGTTTCTTTGGCTTAGTTATAGCATGAATAATTTGAGTTCGGTAAAATATGAGAGGCCATACTGGATGACTCTGGAAAAAAGATGCCTGTCTTTATTCATGGAAAACGGATATGACCTTCAGACAGGTGTATGGTTTTGTCTTATTTCTACCCATCTATATGGCTGGGAAGGCCTGGCTATTTCTTCATGGAAATTTGCTGATTCTTTTGTTAAACAAAAAAAATGTTGGCCTCCTGTCACTGACGCGCATATACGAACTAAAATTCTTTTATGGTATATTAAAAATATTGTTCCTATGATACAAAGTTTGCCTAATGATGAACAGACTTATTCTTCTCTAACGTTACTGGAAGATTCGTTAATATTATTGGCAGAACTTGAGTATAATCTTCTTTCAGGTGAAAGAACTATTATTTCTGAAATGCTACATGAAGTAAAAAGACAAAAAAATAGTAACCATGAAAAGAGTGATGATTATTTCATGGAGGAGGGCAGGCATGAGGGTTTAAATGAGACTTCAGGACATGTGTGTTATAATTCAACACAGAGATACAAAAAAACATGCATATATTATAACATAATTGCTTTTATATCTGGAGCTTTAGTAACGATTTTTATAAATTATTTGGGGAAGCCGCAAACAGCTCTAAAGATCAGGAGTATTATGCCTGATAGTTTTCTTTCTGAAATAGTAATGAATTATTCAGGGTGTTCTGAATACACTCCTGATTCAACAGATTACTGGACTAAACTAAGTAAAAAAATTGATGGCTTTGCAGAAGAATTAAATACAATTGAAAATAATGGGGGGTATATTACTATATCTAGACTGAAAACAATAGCTTATGATATGAAAAAAAATTTCCTTGAGTATGATACTCCTGTGAATGTAAGAATGTCAAATTTATATAATAATGTGTACATTGATAAAAAGGATATAAAAAGAGAACTTGAAATAATAGAATACAATGTTAATAAATTTAATTGTCAGATTAGTGAATTAAAACTGAAAAATGAAAGATAAAATAAGGTAATGGTTTCTCTATGCATGTTAAAAAAAAGAGTGAGGAGTAGAATTGTAGTGGTGCGGATTCTTAATTATTTATGGTATATATAAAATTCATAACAAAAATCATCATCGCAGGAGACTGCTATGTTAATGAAGCACTGTGGGTAGACATGGTCAGGGAAAGTATAGCGGGCGGTATTAGACATACATGTTTAGGAAACCGATGCGGTTTATTTATTTTTAAATGAATAATAATTATACTGTAAAATTCCAATGAATTCAAAACATTTAATATGTTCTGACGGAGACCATCTCTTTATGTTTACAAGAAATCACCCTCATCGTAAACCATTTAATTCCAGAAACTCCAGATTTTCTGAAAAAGCAACTGACCAATCCCTGTCCAGTGAAGATTTTGGTAACACTCATTCTCCGGTTCTGTGGGCAAGTCGATATCAGCACTTGGATATGTGGCCAGCCACGGCACATATGATGGCTATTCTCGGTATCCACCCTGAGACCTACCTGGTTCGTATAACTTCACTTGAATATGTGAATTACAGGAGGATGCTAATATCCGGTCATACCCATACGGTGGCAAAAATTGAGGATCCTTATGATTTGAAACCCCACCCGTTTTTACCTGGACTGATGCTTCCCACAATAAAACCGTCTCAGAGGCTGGGGCTTGAATGTCTCAATGTAGTGTATACAAATTCGGGGATATCCTTGCTGAAAGCTAAAGCGATGGTTTCTGGGTATAGAAAAACTCAGAGTGATATAGTGGTTTGCTTTCAGATAAAAGATGTTCTTTCTGTGAATGGTAAAATATATAGAGATGCATCCTCTTCTCTTGAAAATGCTCTTATAGTTGGGCTGCCTGTAGGGTCACATATTCCTTTTCGAATAATTTGAAAGTAAAATCATAACAAAATATAAATATTTACATTGTGTTTTTATTATGATTGCTGTATTAAGGACGTAAAATGAAGTGGGATAATGTTTATGTTTTAACTTTTCAATCAGACGATGATTTATCATGGAAAACTGCTTTTTCTTTATGTCTTCGCTATGATATACCACTTGAGAGAATAGCTGTTTTTCAGAAAAAAAACATACTGGAGAAAGACAAAAACTTTCTTTCAACATCGACATTACAGAGTAAAATTATAGTTCTTGCTCATGGTACACCTGACTATATAGATTGCTCTCCTTTTGGACTAATGAGTCCTGTTCAGTTCCTTTTATTTCTTTATAATGAGCTTGGATTAAGATGTGCGGGTATTATATCATTTAAATCATGTTATCTTGGAAGTGGTTTTTTTTTAGAAAAATGTAGTGCTAATTGTGAGTTGCTTTTTAAAGACCTGAAAGTTGGGTGGTGGAAAGCCTATAAAGGAGTTGCAGCCACTCATTTTCTTTTTAATTCTTGTTCATTTAGCTCAGGGGAAGATGATTATATATTACGAAAAAAAACAGAGGGAGGTGAGAAACTAAGTGATGATTTCAGAGTTAAAATAATTAGAGGGAATCATGATGTATCACCCTGTGATATTCGTGGAGCGCGATGGCGACGTTTAATCAATCAAAGATAAATATTGTGAATAGTCTTAAATCCTGGAAACCAAACTTTCTGATATTTTTCTAAATGGGGGCGTCTAATAGTAGTTTCCTTGAAGAGAACTCAGTCCGGATTGTGCGAGCTGAGCAATCGCCAAACCAACCAAAACTATTTACCAGGCAGAGCCATGCCGATCATAGCTCCTGTTTCCCGAAATGAACGACGTCAGATGCAAAAAACATTCATAAAACTTTGGATAAAAATCATGTTTGTCGACTTATGGCAATGCTTATGTTGCACCGGGGGTGCATATCAGTGATGTTACCTGAATGTTCTGTTGTTCTTACGAGTTCTGGTTTCGCTGTGATAACGGAGAAAAACTGCGTGTCACGTTCGCGCAGGACTGCAGTGATCATGAGGTACTGCACGGTCACTACAGGCAGCTTCAACAGTGAAACAGTACAGGACGTCATGCCGGGAGCGGTGGAACGCCGCGTCGGCAATGAGCTTCCGGCGTCACCAGTGGAGTGGCTGACGGATAATGGTTCATGCTACCGGGCTAATGAAACACGCCAGTTCGCCTGGATGTTGGGAGTTGAACCGAAGAACACGGCGGTGCTGAGTCCGGAGAGTAACGGAATAGCAGAGAGCTTCGTGAAAACAATAAAGCGAGACTACATCAGTACCATGCCCAAACCAGACGGGTTAACGGCAGCAAAGAACCTTGTAGAGGCGTTCGGGCATGATAACGAATGGCATCCTCATAGTGCGCTGGATTATCGCTCACCACGGGAATATCTAGTAATGGGTTAAGTGATAACTGGTGTCTGGAAATATAGGGGAAAATCCTCTTTTAAAGCATCTGAAAGTAACATACAGACGAGCAAAAAGTGGACAACCACATAAACCATAAAAGCCGGGCAACGCTGTGCTGGCTGAAAGAAAAACCGAACTTCAGCGGCATTTACCAACTGGTTTACTTGCGTACAACACGAAAACAGGTGGAACTCTGGCCTGCATTTTGGCCCCCGGACTGATGAAACCTGTCGTGAATTGCTGGCGCTGCTTGCCCCTTTTACCATCGGTATGTTGACCACTGACGGATAGGGTCGTTGCACCAGAGAGTTACCGAAGGAGAAGCTCTGACTGGTGAGATTTTTACTCGGCGCATTGAGTGCAACAATCTGGCCCTGAAACCCCGAATCAAACGTCTGGCCCGCAAAACTATCTGTTTTTCTCACTCTGTAGAACTTCATGAAAATCCAGTCATCGGTGCCGTTATCGAAAAATATATGTTCTACTAATTGGAGTTAACATCGTCAGGAAAAAGTGTAGCGGTATTAGACACACCTATTTAGAATACTGAGTTTTCAGATAAAATAACTTCCCGGAAAGTCGGGACAGTTTGTTACTTTGTGATATAATAGTAGATGGGATTTATTATAATGATTATAAATATCAGAGATTATCATTCAAAAGATGGATATCATGAAGAAACACACAATTATGATGATACTCATTTTAATAATAAAATAATCGTTCCATATGCTGTAACTGCTGATTTCCAAAAGGTAATATACGCTTATCATGGCGAGCATAGAGGGTTTAATAAATCATTCAATTTAATCCCATATGATACAGAAGTTAGTCAGATAAGACAGCGCATGTGTGTGTCTGAATTATCAATATTGGCGAAAAAACATCATGTGACAACACCTTCTGTAAACATAGTAAGTCAAGGGGTTAAAAGATTTTTGACAAGAAAGAATATGGAAACAAATGGTGAGATAAAAAAAATAATACACAAGAAGATTGGGCACTATTTTTATACAAATGGTTCTTTTGGATATGGCAGAATATCCAGGGGGAATAAAGATTCTTTTTCTGCTGCCAAAATATGGGATGATATTATTTATTTGCTTGATTATGGGTTTTTAGAACAACAATTGGCTATTCATGATGCCGTTGGTAGAAAGATTATTGAACCAACAGATATTGAAACAAAAAAATATAATTGTCTGACATCTGTTAGAGAGGCATGGTTTGATGATAGAGAACAACGAGGAAGAATTGAATCTTCTCCATTCAGAAAAAAAAATGTTACCCCTACAAATGAAATGGGTATACTTCAAGAAAAAGTAAAGGGTATTGAGAGTCTCACACAGTATCACAATCGTGGAATTGATATGTTTGTAAGAGATTTAAACAGAAAAAGAAATCCTTCTGCAGATTTATATTATGATGACCTTGATACTCATAATCTTGTTTTTGGTGCAGGTATATCTGGGACAACAGGCACATTATTACAAGCAGCATATGCTTTTGGCGGTATTGTTAATGGTGAGCTTTTAAAACAATATACATTAGCAATTATTATATATTTAATTGGCGGGGGAATGCATAGTTACCATGAAGTTCTATCAATAGCAAAGAAAGTCGGTCCGTATTATTCGCCTGGCTCATTTCATTGGCTTCCATTGTCTTTTAAATTAAATAATGAATATGGGAAATGGAAGGAGAAATATTATGATATAGTTAAGATGGGGACGACTCATTGGCGATTCAATCAAGGGGTACCTCCGTCACATTTAAATAAGAATCTACGTTCTTAATAATGAATAAATTTGGATACAGTGGCAGGTGTTTGTAGTATTTTCCCGTTAACACGCTGGCAAGTATCCGGGGCCCGCAATACCATTGATCCTACCCTCGTAATATGGACACTGCTCTAAGCGAGGTTCTGGTTTTCAAATTGTTCCGGACTGAGGCCGCCACACCAACTGTGCCGTCGCCAGCAATTGTAATCACATTCGATATAATTAAACACTGTTGCCCGCATTATTTCCCGGCTGATAAAGTGTTCTCCGTGGAGACATTCCACTTTCAGCGAATGAAAGAAGCTTTCCACGCAGGCATTATCGTAGCAGCAGCCCTTTGCGCTCATACTGCCACGCAGATTATGCCGCTTCAGCAGCGCCTGATAATCTGCTGAACAGTACTGGCTTCCGCGGTCCGAGTGAACGATAACGTTCCGGGGTCTCTTACGCCGCCACAGCGCCATCTGCAGGGCATCGCAGGCCAGTTGCGCCGTCATACGTGGCGACATGGACCAGCCAATAACGGCACGTGACCACAGGTCAATGACCACTGCCAGATACAGCCAGCCTTCATCTGTACGTAAGTACGTGATGTCTCCCGCCCACTTCTGGTTCGGACCACTGGCGTAAAAATCCTGCTCCAGCAGATTTTCTGACACAGGCAGGCCATGTGCGCGGTAACTGACCGGGCTGAACTTCCGGGAGGCCTTTGCCCTCAGCCCCTGACGGCGCAGGCTTGCCGCCACAGTTTTTACGTTAAAGGGGTAACCCTGAGCACGCAGTTCATCCGTCAGGCGTGGTGCACCGTAACGCTGTTTTGACCGGGTAAAAGCCGCGAGGACAACGCTGTCGCAGTGCTGACGGAACTGCTGACGAGGGCTTATCCTTGTCCGCCGCTGACACCACGTATACCAGCCGCTGCGGGCCACCCGGAGCACGCGGCACATAGCCTTGATGCTGAACTCAGCCTGATGTTTTTCAATAAAGACATACTTCATTTCAGGCACTTCGCGAAGTATGTCGCGGCCTTTTGGAGGATAGCCAGCTCTTCATCCCGTTCTGCCAGCTGGCGTTTGAGACGTGCAATCTCGGTAGACATCTCCAGTTCACGTTCAGAAGACGTCTGCTGATTTTGCTGTTTACTGCGCCAGTTGTAGAGTTGTGATTCATACAGGCTGAGTTCACGGGCTGCGGCAGCAACACCGATGCGTTCAGCAAGCTTCAGGGCTTCACTGCGAAATTCAGGCGAATGCTGTTTACGTGTTTTTTTGCTGGTTGATACTGTTTTTGTCATGCGAGTCACCTCTGACTGAGAGTTTACTCACTTAGCCGCGTGTCCACTATTGCTGGGTAAGATCAGTTTTTACAATACCAATTTTGATAATAAGCTGTTACCGTACACGGAGTGAAGTAATCCGCGAGTCACTTCATCTCCTGCGTGAGAAACGGGCCGGATAAAGTCTCCAGGCCTTATGTGGGATCAACTGGTAGAAAGCCTGATCAGCAGCGAGCATGTTAGTGTAGTAAAAGGATGCGTTCCTGAAATAAGTTAAAGTTGGCACGAAGGCTGGTGAAACTTTTAAATAACACCGAAAGCCAGTCATGCTCTGGAGTATATCTGGTATTCATATTTGTACTTCCTGTTGAAAGTCATATGATTTATTTTCTGAATACTGATACCAATGTCATTATTATCCGTATATTAATCCAGCATCAGGATGCCGTTAGTCATCTCAACTGGCAGTAACTCCTGACATATTGCGCTACGTGAAAACTGTCAGGGGTGCAGGGGGCTCACGTATCATGTAGCGCATTCTATCATTCTGAGCTTTATTCCCTTTTGGTTCGATCCTGTTTGTCCTGGCATTACCCCATTTCTCCCAATAACGGTAAAACAGCCCTCAACCCGCATTATTACTGGATTCGTGAAGGATTTGAGCAGAAAAAGGATCCTTTACCCATTTGGTTTTATCCTCAATAATGCGTGATAAGCAAACAAAAGGATCCGCTTGCTGCGATTTATTGTCGTGGAAGGATCCGGGCGTTCAGGTCAGAATACCTGTATCCATAAATAGTGCGTGTGCTACGTGAAAAATAACTCATGAACAATGTCATTCCCCTGCAGAATTCACCAGAACGCGTCTCCCTGTTACCCATTGCGCCGGGGGTGGATTTTGCAACAGCGCTCTCCCTGAGAAGAATGGCCACCTCCACGGGGGTCACACCGGCCTACCTGCTGGCCCCGGAAGTCAGTGCCCTTCTTTTCTATATGCCGGATCAGCGTCACCATATGCTGTTCGCCACCCTCTGGAATACCGGAATGCGTATTGGCGAAGCCCGGATGCTGACGCCGGAATCATTTGATCTGGATGGTGTAAGACCGTTTGTGCGGATCCTGTCCGAAAAAGTGCGTGCGCGACGCGGACGCCCGCCAAAAGATGAAGTCCGCCTGGTTCCGCTGACAGATATAAGCTATGTCAGGCAGATGGAAAGCTGGATGATCACCACCCGGCCCCGTCGTCGTGAACCATTATGGGCCGTGACCGACGAAACCATGCGCAACTGGCTGAAGCAGGCTGTCAGACGGGCCGAAGCAGACGGGGTACACTTTTCGATTCCGGTCACACCACATACCTTCCGGCACAGCTATATCATGCACATGCTCTATCACCGCCAGCCCCGGAAAGTCATCCAGGCACTGGCTGGTCACAGGGATCCACGTTCGATGGAGGTTTATACCAGAGTGTTTGCACTGGATATGGCTGCCACGCTGGCAGTGCCTTTCACAGGTGACGGGCGGGATGCTGCGGAGATCCTGCGTACACTGCCTCCCCTGAAGTAACGGCACTTCCTTATATAAGCAGTGGTCAGCAGAACAGACATAACATAAGCTGGAGCAGGTAGATAAGCTGTAGTGAGTAAACCATGTTTTATGAAGGGAGCAATGCCTCAGCATCAGGTTACGGGGTGACTCACGTAAGGGACAGGCAGATGGCAGCTCAGCCACAGGCAGCACTGCAGGAAACTGAATATAAACTGCAGTGAGCAGACCACTCACTGCACCTGATAATATAAGCTGTAGTCAGTAAAGGAGCACTCTTCACTGACTACAGTTTATGTTCAGCGGGATTTGAAGAGTTTTTCCAGGTCATCCAGCGTGATGCCCAGTTTTTCAAGCAGGGCAAGTTTCTCCGCCATCTCCGGACTGATTTTTTCCGCAGGTGAAGGTGGCAACGGATTTTCCTTACTCTCATCATTCGGTGCTTTTAACCGGGGACGCCGGTAGTGAATGCAGAAGAGTTTTGTCCGCCCCCGCTGGATCTCCGTGTAATCAAGATATCCAATCTCGCGCAGCTGCTCCATTGCCCGTCTGACCGTCTGGTTCTGGGAAAATACAGGAGACTTCAGATTGAGGCGTGCACGCAGCCGCGCCAGCGATATCGGTGCCGGATCCCGGGGCAGGCTCTCTATAAAGGTGTAGAGTGCCTGGGCGGACTCCCGTCGCTTCAGGGCATTAATCGCCTTAAGCTGGAGAAGGACTTTTCTGTCAAACTGGTACAGTTCAAACAGGCGGGGATCGGCCTGTAACTGCACAATATCCCGCTCAGTATCGTAGTAGGCTGACTGTACCAGATGGGTGATATATTCCCGGGTGTGCTTCTCATCGGTACGGGAAAACGAAATCACGGTACCGGCAATGCGCTTCAGGGAAGGGCTGATGCGCTCACGCAGCCTGCGGGATGACTGGCTTGAAGGTATACCACACAGTTTTGCAAACTCGACAAAAGGCAGTTCAACTTTGTCACCAATTACGTTATGGCGGGCAAAGGAATGAATGATCCCCACCCAGGTCTTGAAATCGTTATCCATATCCAGGCGGGGGCCGGTGATCTCAACCTTATCGAATCCTTCTGCACGGGCCAGGGAAAGACGTGTCAGCTCTTCCGTGGCATCAGTACGTGACAGTGTATTTTTTTTACTGTTCTTCAGTGATTTAAGGGTCGGTACAAAGACGCCCAGACGCATCAGCGCCACAGGTTGTACGGTGTTATTATTGTTTGGTGTCAGTGTCACCAGCTCACCGGACGACTTATCCAC